>JBJEOZ010000235.1:0-3675 GCA_051880975.1 Ruminococcus sp. | reverse complement strand
CATAACGGAGTGTTCCGTCAGGAGTGATAATATCTTCTGCTGCGGTAATCTCATAAACCGCACCTGCAAGACCTTTTACTTCATAGACAGGCTGATAAATCACATCGGCGTTTTCCTCTCCGGAGATATTTACCCCTGAGAATACCTCGCCGGTCTTTTCAATGCTGACAGTACCTTTCTGTGCCATATTAGGCTTATCGACCTTAATCACGGTAATACCACCCTCATCGGAAGAATGTTCCTCTGCCACATCAAAGTACACCGGTGTGCTGTCAAGCACATATCCGTAAGGAGCCTGAACCTCAACAAGAGAATATCCCTTGCCGTATTCCAGTTTCTCCGGTGTAACAAGCTGTCCGTTTGCATCGGTGTAGAAAGTATCAATCGTTGTCGGAGTAGGATAAGTGAAGGTCATTGTTACCTGATTGCCGTTAGGGTCAAAGATTTTGAAGCCTGCACCGGCATACGGAATGTTTTTACCGCTTTCTGCGTCCACCTTGACAACCTTGATATAGCTTTCAAAGTTTGCGTTGTTGATAAGATAGCGGTAGGTCTGACCGTCCTGAGCAATGAAAACATCAAAGTCTTTCATAAGCTCACGACCTTCCCAGCCGGAGGTCTGATGAACGGTATATACACCATACGGCATATCCTTTGTCTGACCGAAGCCGTTTTCATCACAGACGATAACATCTCTTTCATCATCTTCTGCTGAGTCAAAGCTGCCGGAAGATTTGAGATAGATTTCAAAGGTTGCTCCGTTTTCAGGTGTCTCAATCTGTGTTTCTCCGTTATCGGTATGCTTGATGATGGCGATATTGCCTTTCATAACCTGTTCGGTAACATCATTTGCTGTCTGATTGTGTTCCACCGTATAAAGCTGCGGTTCTGCACCGACCTTATGGATTGTGGTATCAAGCAGATAGCCTTCGGACGGAGTGATTTCACGGATTGTCCAGTCGTCATCACAGATATATTCCTTTGTGGTAAACTGACCGTTCTTATCCGTCACATACTTGTCCACAAGGGTTTCGCCTTTATAGATACCGTAAACTGCTCCGGCAAGGGTAGCGTCGCCCTGCGGTGTTCCTTCCTCACGGTCGCTCTTTGTCACAGTTACACTGAACTTTTTGAGAATGTTCGTGAAATTGCGGGTAGTAACATCTTTCCAGTTAATCGGTGCGGTCTGATTTGCAGGCACAACATAACGGATAGCCGTATCCACTTCTTCAACGGTGTACGGAGTAGTACCGCTGATAAGCACATCATTGAAAGAAGCAACGCCGTTCTTATCTGTTACGGCATACTCATCTACAGCAATGCCCGAAAGCGAAGTGCCGTAAAGGTGGAAGGTAACGCCCTCTACAAGATTATCCTCAGAGGATTTGATGACCTGAAGATTACCTCTCTTGAGAACATTATTGAAATTGACCTTGGACACCTGACCGGCAACAACAGTTACTCTGTGAACTTCCTGCGGTACATATTTGTCAATAGACTGCTCTGTGACCGTATAAACACCGGGCATAAGGTTATCAAGCTGGAACTTACCGCCGTTTGCAGTTGTGACAGTCTGATTGACGCCGTTACCGCTGATGGTAAACTGAATGCCGTCAACCTTTCCATCCTCACTTGTCTTTACAATCTGACAAGAGCCGTAGCTGACCTTCATTTTGACAAAGCCGCTGACCGGGTCGCTGACCTCCTGAGCATAAGTGACCACATCCTGAATACCGTTGCCATTCTGGTGGATACCATCAGACCATACAACTACACCTCTGCGGACACCGTTTTTCTTTGTGGCTGTGATGGTAAATTCTTTGCTCGGTGCAGTATCCATTGATACAGTCAACTTGTTTCCGCTGACGGAGAAAGAAACACCGTCAATGTTTGCCGAGAAGTTGTAATTGCCAAGCACGCCGTTTGTATCGGTGAGAGTAGCAACATACTTGCTTCCATTCCATTCAAGCTCGTTTACCTTTGCGGAGCCGCTTGACCTTGTGCAGAAGCTCGGCACTTTGGTGTGATTCTGAACACTTGTTACCATACTGTTGTAGTACGACAAGATTTTACTGCGGAGTGGGTGTGCAGAGCTTACACATTCAAGCACTGCATTATACCCGCCGGTAGAAACGTGATTGAAGCTTGCGTCTCTTTCGCCGACAATCGTTTCCCAAATCAAAATCTGAGTGGCATAAGCGTGTGCGATACAGTTGGCGTCGCTTTCATTCTGCGACTTCCAGCTTGTCGAAATACCTCCACGATAGCCGTACTGCAAGATACGACCGATAAGCAGGCGAATATCATCGCCGGAAATAGTACCGTTCGGACTGATATTATTGAAGAAGTTCTCATCCTTTTCGGTGAGAGTATCTCCAGTCCGCTGACTTGTACCCGGCTCAATACAGTAGGCGATATTGCCTGAATATGAACCCATTGCACGAAGTCCGGTATGGGTAGTGGATAAACCTTTCCACCCGTTCATATAGTTGAGATTGCCGTGTCCCCATTCGCCGTTGTTATTGGTATCTCCGCTTCGGGGATAATCGACGAGGTACACATCGGCTTTTTCTCCTACGGCTGCAAAGGCTGTCGTTGCTCCAATGCCCATAAAAGCAGTAAGGCTCATAACCGCCGCCAACATAAGCGAAACGGCTTTCTTGAATTTTGTTTTAACCATTGCGTTTTCCTCCTTGAAATGCAAAAACGCACCGATTTTACTCAGTGCGTCTGCTTAAAATTATTTTGTTTTAGCAGTAGCCGATATAGATGTTGTACTCCGTATCGGATAGCTTTTCTGTCCATATCCACACAGCAGTAAAGCCTTCGCTGTTCTTGTATCGGTTCAGTCTGCTTTCAATATCAGACTGAATACCGCTACGGTTAGGATTTGCGGATATGGGATTGTCCCAACATTCTGTCGCCGTGCTGTCAAGAGAAAGCCCTATGCTTACCGCATACTCTTTTGCGTAACTTACATAAGGGCTGACATCAAATGTCTGCTTAGGCGGCTCTGTCGGTTTCGGTTCTGCCGGCTTCTCTGTCGGCTTTTCAACCGGCTTTTGTTCGGCAGTTGTCTGTTCTTTTGGCTGCTCCGCTTGTTTTTCGGGTTCAGCCTGCGTGGTTGTCTGCTTTGGTGGCTCTGCCTTTGGCTTTTCAGTTGCAGGAGTATCAGCCGTTTTTCCTTCCGCCGGTTTTGTCTGAACCGTCGTAACCGTTTGACTTTCAGCGGTTGACTGGCTTTCTTCTGCCGTTATCGGTGTATCTTCCTGAACTGCCGTGCTTTTCGGTTCTTCTGCCGTATCTTCCTGAGAATTTGTTTCGGTATTACCAGCCGGAAAAGAAGTCTCTGTTTTCGTTATCTCCTGTGCAGCTTCTTTGGCTGTGTTACCGGTACAACCTACGAGGAAAATCATCAGGCAGGCAAGAACACAAGGTATCAGCCTGTTTTTCATATCCATCGCCCCTTTCTGCCTTAATCGTAATAAAAACCGGTCAAAACATCAAAGGTGCGATTGGCTGAACTTTTTATCGTAGCAGACGTTTCGCTTTTGCTCCAAATGTGCGAACCCTTATATAGACAGCTATAAGTTATTAGAGATAGATATACTCAAGGGAGATAGAGTATATTTTTCAGCAGGTTAATAGCCGGTATATATAGGGGTTAGAGTGTGA
>JBJEOZ010000234.1:0-3689 GCA_051880975.1 Ruminococcus sp. | reverse complement strand
AGATACAAATGGAATGTGGAAGCCATAAGACTTTTAAAACAGCTGGAAAGTGAAGGAAGGCTTGCAACAGCAGAGGAACAGAAAATATTATCACTGTATGCCGGATGGGGCGGAATCCCACAGGCATTTGATGATAAGAATCATGACTGGTCAAAGGAGTATGCAGAACTTAAGGAACTGCTTACGGAGGATGAATATGTAGCTGCAAGGGCAACAGTAAACAATGCTTTTTATACCTCGCCTGTAATATGCAGCTGTATCAATCAGGCACTTGTGAACTTCGGTTTCCGTGACGGAAATCTTTTAGAGCCGAGTATGGGTATCGGTAACTTCTTCGGAAGTCTGCCCACACCAATGCAGAGAGCAAATCTGTATGGTGTGGAGCTTGATGATATATCGGGAAGAATTGCAGGACAGCTTTATCAGAAAGCCCATATAAAAGTGGGTGGATTTGAGCAGACACAGTATCCGGATAACTTCTTTGATGTGACAGTTGGAAATGTACCCTTTGGGGATTATAAGATATATGACCCGAAGTATAACAAGTACAACTTCCGTATTCATGACTATTTCTTGGCAAAGGCACTTGATCAGGTAAGACCGGGCGGTATTGTGGCATTTATTACCACAAAGGGAACGCTTGATAAAAGCAATCCTACCATCCGAAAGTATCTGGCAGAGAGGGCAGAGCTTATCGGTGCAATTAGACTTCCAAATACTGCATTTAAGGATAATGCGGGAACGGAAGTAACCAGTGATATTATTTTTCTTCAGAAAAGGGAGAAAAAGATTGACATCGAACCGGA
This sequence comes from Ruminococcus sp., assembly GCA_051880975.1. GTDB lineage: Bacteria > Bacillota > Clostridia > Oscillospirales > Acutalibacteraceae > Ruminococcoides. Next base: position 2,883 of record JBJEOZ010000234.1, on the reverse strand, counting down.
CTGGGTGCATCTGGGATATACAGAGGATGGAATTGCGGTTAATTCCTATTTTGTGGAACATCCGGAGATGATTCTTGGTCGTATGCAGTACGACACTCGGATTTACGGACAGGACAGCAGATATACAGTCTGTGTCAATGATGATCCGAACTTCAATATGTATGAAGCACTGAATAAGGCAATCAGCAATATGCAGGCACAGCTTACTGACTTTGAGCGTCTGACAGAAGAGGAGGAAAAGAGCGAGGATATTATCCCGGCAGACCCGGATGTAAGAAACTTTTCCTACTGCTTTGTGGACGGAAAACTTTATTTCAGAGAAAACTCCCAGATGGTAAGAAGGGAGGTGTCAGCTACTGTGGAGGAAAGGATAAAGGCACTTGATGAAATCCGAACCGTGACAAGGCATCTGATAGATATCCAGACAGAAGGCTGCAGCGAGGAGGAACTTGCCGATGTGCAGAGGCTTCTTAACGAAAGATATGATAAATTCGTGGACAAATATGGAAGCATCAATTCACAGGGTAACAGCAGGGCATTCCGTGATGACAGCGATTATCCGCTTCTTTGCTCTTTGGAGGAGATTGACGAAGATGGAAATGTGAAAAAGGCAGATATGTTTTATAAGCAGACCATCAAGGCAAAGGTATCCATTGAGAGGGTGGAGACAGCGGTGGAAGCACTGAATGTATCCATCAATGAGTTTGGTACAGTGAATCTTGCCTATATGCAGAGTATCTATCATCCTGATATCAGCGATATGTTCAAGGAGGTTTCTGAAAAGACTGAGAAAACAGAAGAGGAGATAAACTTATCCGAACAGCTGAAAGCAGACTTTGAGAGACAGAAGATGATTAAGGAGCTTGAGGGACTGATATTTCTTAATCCTTCCGGCTATAATCCAAACAATCCAAACGCCGGATGGGAAGCTGCGGATGAGTACCTGTCAGGAAATGTGAGGGATAAGCTTCGTGTGGCAAAAGCCATGATGGAAAATCCGGAACTTTCTGAGGAAGAAAAGGCACTCTTTACAATCAATGTATCAGCCTTGGAGCAGGTACAGCCAAAAGACCTTGATGCCTCGGAGATAGATGTCCGCATTGGTACGACATGGATTGAGAAAGAGGATTATGAAAGATTCATTTATGAGCTTTTAGGCACACCAAGAAGAGCACAGGCAGTAAGAAGCCAGTATTATAATTCCGGCATCCAGCTTAATCTTAACAAAGTGAATATGGAATGGTTTATAGAAAATAAATCACTTGATAAGCGTTCAGTGGCAGCTACCAAGACTTATGGTACAAGCCGGATGGACGCTTATTCTATTTTTGAGAGTACGCTGAACTTAAGAACCGTAACAGTCAAGGACCGTATTGATGACGGGGATGGCAAATATCATTATGAGGTCAACAAAAATGAGACCATGCTTGCAAGGGAAAAGCAGAACCTGATGAAGGAGGCTTTCAAGGAGTGGATATTCAAAGACCCGGAGCGGAGACAGAAATATGTCAGCTATTACAACGAGACATTCAACAATGTAAGGCTTCGTGAGTATGATGGCAGTCATTTACAGTTTCCGGGAATGAATCCGGAGATTGAGTTAAAGCCACACCAGAAAAATGCGGTTGCCCGTATTCTTATGGGTGGAAATACCCTTCTTGCACATTGTGTAGGTGCAGGTAAGTCATTTGAAATGATGGCTGCCTGTATGGAGCAGAAAAGGCTCGGACTTGCCAATAAAACGGTTATGGTTGTTCCTAAATCTTTGATAGGGCAGACTGCAAGTGAGTTTTTAAGGCTTTATCCGTCTGCAAACATTCTGGTGGCAACGGAAAGGGATTTTGAAAAGAGCAGACGAAAGCAGTTCATCTCACGAATTGCAACGGGAGATTATGACTGCATTATCATGTCGCACTCTCAGTTTGAGAAGATTCCAATATCACCGGAGCGTAAAGCCAGAATGATAGACCAGCAGATAGACGAGCTTTCCTTTGCGATTTCAGAAATGAAGGAAAATAACGGAGAGCGATGGACAATCAAACAGATGGAGGCGCAGAAGAAAAAGCTTGAGGAACAGATTAAGGAGCTTACGGAGGAGAGCAGAAAGGATGACCTGATTACCTTTGAGGAGCTTGGTATCGATTCCATCATGGTAGACGAGGCGCACGGTTTCAAGAACCTTGCCATATTTTCAAAGATGAACAATGTGGCAGGTATCAGCAGCTCCGGGGCAAAGAAGTCTACGGATATGCAGTTAAAATGCCAGTATATCACAGAACTGAATGGTGGAAGAGGTATTGTATTTGCTACCGGAACTCCGGTCAGCAATACCATGTGTGAGCTGTATGTCATGCAGCTGTATCTTCAGAAGGAAGCCCTGGAGCAGATGGGGATTTATCACTTTGATTCCTGGGCGGCAAACTTCGGTGAAGTGACAACAGCACTGGAGCTTACCGTGGAAGGCAGCGGATTCCGTTTCAAGAGCAGATTCAATAAGTTTACCAATCTGCCGGAGCTTATGAATATCTTCCGTGAAGTGGCAGATGTGCAGACAAAGGATATGTTAGACCTTCCGGTTCCGGCACTCCGGGGCGGGAAGTATATCATTGTGGAAAGTGAGCCGGACTGGTATGTAAAGCAGGTCATGGAGGATTTTGTGGCAAGGGCAGAGCGTATCAGGGGCGGCGGTGTAGACCCGTCAGAGGATAATTTCCTTAAAATCACCCATGAGGCAAGGCTTCTTGGTACGGATGCAAGACTACTGGAAGCATCAGCACCCAACAATGTGGATGGAAAGCTCAATAAGGTAGTTGAAAATGTGTTTGCGGAATATGAGAAAGCAGCAAATGAAGGAAAGATTGGCTGTCAGCTTATCTTTTCTGA
>JBJEOZ010000233.1:0-3697 GCA_051880975.1 Ruminococcus sp. | reverse complement strand
CCTCTTTAGTGCCGAAATAACAACCTTTGAGGGTTTAACTACCTTTGCAGACGCATCAACAGCAGGTAAAGTTATACAAGTCACCGCACAAATCAAAACTAAAAGTAAACAACTTAGTTTTTTTAATGATAATTTTTTCATTGTTTTTACCTCTCTTTAGCAAATTTTATTAAACAACTATCTGTTTATTAAAATATATCACATAGAATACAAAAAGTCAACAAATAGTTTACATAAATTCTACCAATAGTGTGCATAATCAACATAAAGTAATGCTAAAGAGGTGTTTACTAATGGTTGACTTAGGTAAGAGGTTAAAAGAACTTCGCAAGGAAAAAGGACTTACACAGCAACAGGTTGCCGACAGGGTTTGGGTTAGCAAGGCTGTTGTTTCAAGCTACGAAATCGGCACAAGAACTCCCTCATACGAGGTTTTAATCAAACTGGCAAAGCTGTTTGGTGTTTCCACAGATTTTCTGCTTGGTGTTTCGCCAAAAAGGGTTATCAACGCAGACAACCTTACCGAAAAGCAAATCACCCTTGTAACCCAGCTTGTTAAGGAAATAGAACGCAAAAGCTGACTATAATCACCTTTCTTTTGAGGGTGATTTTTTATTATCGCTTAATTGCAAACCCTTACACAAAGATTTTTCGCCAAGTATTGACAAGCTAATATGGAATAACTATAATAAAAGTAACTCATAGGTAACTTTTTGAGTTTTATAAAAACCTCAAACGGAGGGTAGGTATGAACAATATTATTGAAATAAGTCACCTTTGCAAAAGCTTTGGTGATGTTAAGGCTGTGCAGGATGTCAGCTTTAAGGTTAAGAAGGGTGAGCTTTTTGCCTTTTTGGGGGTAAACGGTGCGGGCAAAAGTACCACAATCTCCATTATGTGCGGTCAGCTTGCCAAGGACAAGGGCGATGTTGTGATAAACGGCAAAAACATTGACCACAATATGGACGAGATTAAGAAGTCGCTGGGAGTAGTTTTCCAAAACACAGTACTTGATAAATCCCTTTCCGTTAAGGACAACCTGAAAAGCAGGGCGTCACTTTACGGAATAACAGGCAAGGCTTTTGATAAAAGGCTAAAGGAAGTTGCTGTCCTGTTGGATTTTGAAGATTTGCTAAAGAGGACTGTGGGTAAATTGTCGGGCGGTCAAAGGCGAAGAATTGACATTGCAAGGGCACTTTTCCACAAGCCGGAAATATTAGTTCTTGACGAGCCAACCACAGGTCTTGACCCTCAGACAAGGCGAATTATGTGGGATGTAGTCACAAAGCTTCGCAAGGAGGAAAATATGACTGTATTCCTCACCACCCACTATATGGAGGAGGCAAGCGAGGCTGACTATGTTGTAATCCTTGACAGCGGAAAAATCTCCGCAGAGGGTACTCCTTTGGAACTGAAAAACGCTTATACAGGGGACTTTATCACCTTGTACGGAGCAACGGAGGAAGATGTTAAACAGCTTTCTCACCCATACGAAAAAATCAGAGATGCATACAGAGTGGCTGTGCCAAACACAGAAACGGCAACCAAGCTGATTGTAAAATATCCCGGCATTTTTACAGACTACGAAATCACCAAGGGTAAAATGGATGATGTATTCCTGTCGGTAACAGGAAAAACCCTGGGTACGGAATCCTCAAACGGCGAAAAAAGGGAGGAAAAAAAGAAATGAGCAAACTGATGAGCCTTGTACAGAGAAACACAAAGGTATTCTTTAAGGATAAGGGTATGTTTTTCACTTCCCTTGTAACTCCCCTGATTTTGCTTTTGCTTTTTGTCACTTTTTTAGGGAATGTTTATCGTGACAGCTTTCAGGCATGCACTCCAAAGGGAATTGATGTTCCCGACACAATTATCGAGGGCTTTGTTGGTGGATGGCTTTTCTCCTCACTCCTTGCTGTATGCTGTGTAACTGTTGCTTTTTGCTCCAATATGCTTATGGTGCAGGACAAGGTAACAGGTGCAAGGACAGACCTGACTATGGCGCCGGTGAAAAAGTCAACCTTGGCTTTCGGCTACTACATTTCCACAGCATTAACAACACTGATTATCTGTGCTGTTGCAGTTGTGGCTTGTATTATTTATCTGTCACAGGTGGGATGGTACTTGTCGGCACAGGATGTACTCCTTGTGTGCCTTGATGTATTTTTGCTGACGATGTTCGGAACGGCACTTTCCTCTGTGGTTAACTCATTTTTATCAACACAGGGGCAAATTTCTGCGGTGGGAACTATTGTAAGTGCCGCCTACGGATTTATCTGCGGTGCATATATGCCTATTTCACAATTTTCAGAGGGAATACAAACATTTATCTCATTCCTGCCCGGTACATACGGAACAGCACTTTTACATAATCATCTAATGGGCGGTGCATTACAGGAGCTGAAGGACAACTACTTCCCGTCAGAGGTTGTGGAGCAGATGAAGGACTCATTTGACAGCAATTTGTATTTCTTCGACAACAAGGTGTCAATACCTCAAATGTACTGTGTACTTGTGGGTGCGGTAGTTGTTTTGATTGGAGCGTACATTCTAATCAATGTACTAAAGGGACGAAAGAAAAAGTAATTTACACGCAATTCAATTTATATATAATCTAATAAAAAGGGATGATAAGCTATGCTGAAAATTGAGCATTTAACAAAAGTATATGGAAACAAAAAGGCAGTTGACGACCTTAGCCTACATATAAAAAAGGGCGAAATCTACGGCTTTATCGGTCATAACGGTGCCGGTAAAACCACCACAATAAAGTCCTGCTGTGGAATTTTAAAGTTTGATGAGGGTGAAATTTATGTGGACGGTATCTCCGTAAAGGAAAAACCACTCGCCTGTAAAAAGAAGATTGCCTATCTTCCCGACAATCCCGACTTATACGACTATATGACAGGTATTCAGTTCCTCAACTTTATTGCAGATGTTTTCGGGATACCCCAAAAGGAAAGGCAGGAGAAAATCCATAAGTACTCCGAAATGTTCGGCATCAAGGGTGATTTGGCACAGCCTGTTTCTGCATATTCCCACGGTATGAAGCAAAAACTGGCTATTATTTCAGCCTTAATTCACGACCCAAAGCTGATTATTATGGACGAGCCTTTCGTTGGTCTTGACCCAAAATCCGCCCACACCCTAAAGGAGCAAATGAGGGAAATTTGTAACCGTGGCGGTGCGATTTTCTTCTCCACTCACGTTCTTGAGGTAGCCGAAAAGCTGTGCGACAAGGTTGCCATAATCAAGGACGGCAAGCTGATTCGCTCCGGTTCTATGGAAGAGGTTAAGGGCGACGAATCCCTTGAATCGGTATTTTTGGAGCTGGAGGATAACAATGACTAAAACACTTCTTAAAAAACAACTCAGAGAACTGTTTGCCGTATATTTTCGCTCAGGAAACAGCAAGAAAAAACAGTCAAAATCTCTTCCTGTTGTATATACACTGCTGATGATTTTTGTTGCCGGTGTTTTGTTCTTCTTCTTTTACAATGTGATGAACAGTCTGTGTGTGCCTTTGTTTTCAGCAGGAATGGGTTGGCTTTACTTTGCTATTGCAGGAATTGTGGGAATAATGCTGGCTGTATTCGGCAGTATTTTTGTAACTCAATCTATGCTGTTTGACGCAAAGGACAACGAATTTTTGCTGTCACTGCCTATTTCCCCCGGCAAGATTTTATTTACAAGAATG
>JBJEOZ010000232.1:0-17721 GCA_051880975.1 Ruminococcus sp. | reverse complement strand
TTATTTGAATAAGATTCACAAAATAATATATCACTTTTTTCTTTCAAAATTTTTCTGAATTTTACATAAGAAAAATCATAATATTTATCCTCAAAATAATCATATGGCATAATATACAACCTTTCTATAATAATCTTCACAATTATTATAACCTTAATTCTTAACCGTTACAATATAGGAGTGAGAAGAAATGGCAAAATCTTTAGAAGAAAGATTACATATTTGCAATGAGAACATTGCGAAAGAGTATCAGACCATTGAAAAAGCCAAAGGCAAAATCAAGGAATTAAAATCGCAACGCTCAAAAATTGAAAATCAGATTGAAAAAGAAAAATTAATTCAACTGACCGCTTTTTTGAAAAAGCAGGGTATAACTTCAGTTGATGATTTTCAAAGTTTGCTTGACATTACTTCTTCCGAAAATGAAGAAGATAATGGAATTGAGAATACATAAAACGTCATTTTACAAATGGGGATTACAAATGTATTCGATTTGCAAATTTCAGAATTTGCGTTTTTGAGCAAAGCGATTTTTCACTTTCATTTTATGAAAGTGTGGGGTTTTAGGGGCATATCCCCTAACAAGCGATTGCGGTGTACAAATCTTTCGATTGTACACCGTCAATCTATGCTTGCGACCCCTCAATTTACTAACGTAAATATCACGGTCAACCCAACAGAAAAAAGTAAGAAACAAAAACTCTGCAGGAGGAAAATTATGAGCGAAAAATTAAAAACATCTCGTATGTATGTAAGAGTGAATGATAAGGAAAAAGAAATAATTACAGAAAAAGCTGCTGAACTCAACATATCAAGGTGCGAATACATTTTGCAATGCATAAGAAAAAATAAAATAATAACTCTGCAAGGAGTAGATGAAGTTATCAGGCAATTGTATAAAATCGGCTCTAACATAAATCAAATTGCAGCTAAAGCTAATTCAATCAGCTACATAAGTCAGTCTGATGTAGATAAAACAAAGGAATATGTTGTTAAGATTTTCAAGATTGTTGAAAAGTTTATTGACGAAAACAATAAACACATTAACAGAGAAATACAAAATGAACTCACAGAAGAACAAAAATTTGAATTGATACTTGAAAAGCTGTCTTACATTGAATTAATGCTTGGAAGTGAAAAAGAAGATGGCATACTGTGCGACGATAAAAACGATTAAGACTGAACAAAACGTTATTGACGCTCTAAACTATATCTCCAATCCTCAAAAATCATTTCAGGTTACATATGTAAATCAAACAGTTATTGAAAGTGATGTAAACACATTTGATATTGCAAGGCAATACAGATTAACGAGAATGTCTTATAACAAAAACTATGATATACTATCTCATCATTTTGTGCAGTCATTTGAGAAATTTGATAATGTAACCCCTGAGCTTGCCCACAAAATCGGTATGGAGTTTATCGAAAAAAATTTATCCCGGTATCAGGTCACATTATCCACTCATATTGACAAAGGTCACATTCATAATCACTATATTATAAATGCGGTAAGTCCAACTGACGGTAAAAAATTTTTAGGGAACAAAACCACCGTTAATGCACTTAGAAAATCCTCTGATGAGCTTTGTTATAAATACGGACTTAGTGTTATTGATAAGGGCAGTCACTCAAAATATACAGGACTTGATAATGCAACACTTCAATGTGCAAAGGTGGGGAAAAGCTGGAAAATACAACTTGTAAAGGATTTAGATGAAGCATTTGAAAAATGCTCAACTAAAAATGAATTTATTAATTTTTTCAACGAAAAAAATTATGAGATTAAATTTACAAACAAAAATATAACCTTTAAAAAACAAGGTTATGACAAAGGCATAAGGGCGGATACTCTTGCTAAACAGTTTGGTAAAAAATATTGCAAGGCAAGTATTGATAAAAAATTAAATATTGTAGCCGTCGATAAAAAGAAAGCTGAAAACAATTCTTTGATTGAAAATGAAATATCAAAGTATGAATATAAAAGACTGCAACTTAACAAATTTGCGGTAGGTGAATGGAAAAGACAGGAAAGAATAAGTCAAAGAAATTTTCACCCATACAATTATTCCGCAAAGTTTAACCGGGTATTATTTGCAAAGAACCCGATTGACTTTACAGTTAGGTTGATTACATATATGTTTCTAAATACAAAACATAAAACTGCTGTTCATCCGGTAACGGAAGAACCAAAGAGATACAAGGTAAATAGTTACTGCAACTACAAAGATAAAAAACAATTTGTCAGCAACATCAATTATAAAACATTGATTAATACTCCGGGAAACACTTCGCAAATAAAACTTTATTCTTGGCAAATTGCAAAGTTGCTTGACAACAACATACTTTTCGCATCAAAAATTGACCTTACAACAGGCACAGCATTAGTTACTGTTAAGGCTTTTGATATTGACAGAATTTCAAGCATATTGAATATTGACTCAAAGGAACTGCACAAGCAAAGTACAATTATTAATAATCGAAAGATTAAGTATCAGATTAAAAAGCAGGACGCACATCCGGAATACTTGGTAATTACAAACGACTTATTAAGTAAACTTAATCTTTACAGCAATGCAGTAAACTTTACAACGCACTCGCACAAAGAGAACGGAAAGGTCACTATCGAATACAGTTCCTTAGATAAGAATAAAATCCTATCTATCCTGTTCCCAAATCACAGGAACGAGAATAAGGATAGTTTTTATTTACAAAATGTTAAGCTGAACAGAAAGCTTAAAGAAATTTCTAAAAAGACAGGTGAAAAATTATGTTACAAAATTCTTGTTAATAGTCAGTATTCTAAGCTTAAGGATACAGGAATTAATTTTGCAGTCTTTAAACAGAAAGACGGCAGATATAATATTGTGTTCTTAGAAAGTGAAAGACAAAAAATTAATAAAATTTTAGGAGGCGGTCAGAAAAAGAGCCAACCAACAGAGAGAAAAAATAAAAATGTTATTAAATAGGCTTGACTTTAACGCTTTAAAGCGTTAATATCTAAGTGAGGAGAGTAATTAATGAAGAAAAGTAAATATGAAACTGTGGTATCACTGTATGAAGATACTCTGAAGCAAATCACAGAAAGCGAAACAGCTTGGAAAGACTTTTTATCCTCTATGGCAACGAGCTATAATTATAAGCTGCCGTTAATTCATAAGGTGCTTTTATATGCTCAAAAACCTGACGCACGTGCAATTCTCCCCCTTGAGCGTTGGAACAGGGATTTTGGAAGATTTGTCGCAAAAGGGACTAAGGGTATAGCTTTCCCAAGCACTAATAATACGCTAAAGTATTATTTTGATATTTCCGATACTGTACCAACTGAAAATTCCCGTGATGTTCCGGTTTGGGATATGACATATGAGAACATAGGTATTGTCGAGGAATATCTTAAAAGCAACTACATCGATAACTATGATGATATATTTGTTGATATTGACAATGCGGTTTATACCGAAGTTTCAAACATTATGGACGGGGATTTTATTAAGTCATTACAAAAAGAAAATTCATTCTTTAGTAGTTGCAACGCAGAAACTTTAGAAGCTCATCTCAAGGATTTATCAGTTAAATCATCATCATTTTTGATTATGAAAAGACTAAATCTTAATCCTGACAGGTATTATTGTTATAAAGAAGATGATTTTTCTTCAATTACTTTTTTTGATTTCAACGATAAAAAAGTTTTTAATACAGTCGGCCACCTGATAAACGAACCGGCTATCAAAATATTAAATGATATTTCATTACAGTTAAAATTATCAAGGAGGTATTCAAATGAAAGACAAGGACAACGGACTTACTTACACTCAAGTAGGGGATTACCTGTTTCCGGACCTGATAACAACGGAGGAACCAATAACGGGGAAATACGCAAGGATGAGGGCGAAATTCTTAGAGGAGGAACGACCCCTCGAACATCTGAATCTGCAAACATCGGCGGAGCTGTCGGAACACTGCAATCAAATTCAGAAACAGGCAGAGGAAAGAATGGAAGTTCTTATCCAACAGATGAAAGAGGCAGAGGGAGTGACGGAACAGCTGAAAGCCGAGGATATGATGGCTTGGGTAGGAATGATGAACACAATTCGCTCGGCAGCGGAGGAGATAGTACTCAAGGAGATAGTATTCGCTTAGAGGCTGAAAAACTCCCAAGCGTTAAAGAACAAGTCAATATTATCAATGAAGCAGAGGAAGAAAAAGCCTCTGCTTTTTCTTTTACACAGGAGATAATTGATGAAGTTCTGACACGAGGCAGTGGAGTTGAGCACGGCAAATTCCGCATTTACGAACAATTCCAAAAATCTTTATCTTCTAAAGAAAACGAGAAATTCCTTATTAACGAATACGGTTGGGGCGGTGCTTATCCTATATTGAGTGATGTTAATATAGATGAATATCACGACGGCAAAGGAATACACCTGTCAAAAGGTTTAGAGGACAATGCTCCACGCATAACCCTTAAATGGAAACAGGTGGAGAAAAGAATATCGGAGCTAATTAAACTTGACCGATACCTCAATCCTAAGGAAAAGGAAAACTATCCAAAGTGGCTTGAAAAAAACGAGGTGGAAAACAACCTCACTAATAACCAGCCAAATGATATTAAATATGAGTACAAATATGATGTTGGTTCGGTTGTGTACATCGGTTCAAGTGAATACGAAATCACCTCAATCAGCAACGACAGAGTTACCCTTTTAGATAAGCAATTCCCATTACTCAACAAAGAGTTGTCTGTATCTGACTTTGAAAATAAAATCGAACAAAGTGCGATAAATAACCATTTGAAGGTCAGTGTATTACAGGCAGAAGAAAAAGACATCACAGGCGAAAACAAAGTTCAAAATGATACCAAAATCGTACAGGATTTCAGTTCGACAACCGATTATGAAGACGCCTTTTTTATTAACCGGGATAATGAAAGCGTGACTTGGATGTACTATAACCCCGACAGCAATGCCGGAGGTCAGTATGTTACAAATACAATTTCTTTTTACGAGATACAGCAAGCCGCACGTGAGTATGACTCAGCTGAGGATTTCTTTGATTACCTCGGTAGCATTGCAAATCAGGAGCTTGCCGATGTGGGTACGGAATGGTTTGAGGACGCAGAAAGTCAGTTTTTGGAACAGCCTGATTTCACAGACTGTTCCAAAACGACAATGCAAAGCCTTGTAACTGTGGTTTCTGAAGTTTCGGTTTATAACCGAGAAACAGAAATACTTTATTCTATCCTTGACAGATTAAATATTGACGACATCTCTCTCAGTTATGATGAAAACGGTCTTGTTGCAAAGGACGATAATAACGAATGGCACGGTGCAGAGTTTTATCATTTCCTTGTTGATGAAACCTTTGTATTTGAAAATGACGGTTCTGTACTTGGTATCAGACCCGAATTACTTGATGATTTTAAGGTTTTATCAGAACACAACGACGTTGAAGTCAAGGATTACCAAAAGAAAGCACCTGAAGAAAAAAGCAGAGATAATATAAGGCAGGCTCTACAACATAAGAAAGTGATTAAACTTGCCGACCCTATTTATGACAAAACTCACATTGACAATGCAAGAACACGTAAAAACAGTAATTTATATATTACTTTTGAAAACAACCTTTACATATTGCGTGGTGACACTTCACATAATGGTGTTACCACAAAAAATATGCACTTATCCACTTTCCACAATATTGATGATACTGTAAAGTATCTAATTGAAAACAATATCAAGGCAATTGATTATTCTGTGGAATCTTCTATTTCTGACTCAGAAAAACACCTGTACAGAAATATTGATATTAATGATGCCATATTAATGCACGAACACAATTTTAGTGTATATCGAATGGACAACACAGAAGTAGTTATCAACGACGAATTCTGGGAAAATCCTGCCAATTATTATCAATGTAAGATTGACGATTATCAGCAGGATAAAATGATTGATGCGATTTCAAGTAACATTGAAAAGATTAACGAAAAATTTTCACTAATTGCACAGGAAGTTGGACAACCATATTATCTTGATTTGAATGATTATGCTGAAAACTACGACTGGGACTTTGATGATGGAAAAACCGTGTATCAAAACACAGCATTATTGCTTATTTCAAACGAATATGAACCTCTAACGGACTATCTAAACACCGCTATTGCTGAACTTGAAAATGATTTTGAGTATAAAACGCAATATAATCTTGCGGTCAATACACTTGAAGAACTTGAAAGCTATATTGATAAGTATTCAGGTCAAAATGTTGTGAAAATTGAAGATGATAGTCTTGTCATCGAACAAAACAAGGAACAGAATACTGTTAATCCGGTAACTGAAACCGAGAAAACCAACTTTGACCTAAAGTCCTTTGAAATTGAGGAGGTCGGAAAGAAAGCAAGGTTTATCAGAAATATCAATGCAATTAAAGTTTTAAAGGAATGTGAGAACGAAAATCGGCTTGCAACTCCTGATGAACAACAGATTCTCGCTCAGTATGTTGGTTGGGGTGGTATTCCCGAAGCTTTCGACCAGGATAACACATCGTGGTCAAAGGAATTTGAACAACTTAAGAATTTGCTGACACCTCAAGAGTATTCTACTGCAAGAGGAAGTACACTGACTGCTTTCTACACTCCCCAAACTGTTATATCTGCCGTTTACAAGGCATTAGATAACATAGGATTTAAAGGGGGAAACATTTTAGAGCCGTCTTGCGGAACAGGTCACTTTATCGGTATGTTGCCGGACAGTATGCAAGACAGCAAATTCTACGGTGTTGAGCTTGACACAGTATCAGCAGGAATAGCCAAACAGCTTTATCAAAAATCATCTATTTCTGCACAGCCTTTTGAAGAAACAAAGCTCCCTGATAGCTTTTTTGACGCAGTTATCGGCAATGTTCCTTTCGGTGATTTTGGTGTTGCAGACAAGAGATATGACAAAAATCACTTTCTGATCCACGACTATTTCTTTGCAAAATCTCTTGATAAGCTCCGTCCCGGTGGTGTGATTGCTTTCATCACATCCAAAGGTACTATGGACAAAGAGAATTCTTCTGTAAGAAAGTATATTGCCCAAAGAGCAGACCTGCTCGGTGCAATCAGACTGCCCAATAACACTTTCAAAGGTAATGCCGGAACAGAAGTTGTATCGGATATTATTTTCTTGCAGAAAAGGGACAGAATGATTGATATTGAGCCTGATTGGGTGCAACTATCCACAGATGAAAAAGGTATTCGAATGAATAGCTACTTTGTGGAACATCCCGAAATGATACTCGGTGAAGCGAAAATAGTATCAGGTCGTTTCCGTGATGAAGTTACCTACATTCCTTTTGAGGACTCTAACCTTGAAAGTCAATTAGATATTGCAATATCAAACATAAGGGGAACATTTACCGAATATGAGGTCGATACAGAATTTGAAGAGGATGTCACATCAATCCCGGCAGACCCTGATGTACGCAATTATTCGTATACAATTGTTGACGATGTAATTTATTTCCGTGAAAATTCGTTGATGTATCCTGAAACGGTTTCCAAAACAGCTGACAGCCGTATAAGGGGATTAATCGGTGTTCGTGATTCCGTACGCAGACTTATTGATTTACAGACTAATGATTATCCTGATGAAGAGATTAAGGCTGAGCAACAGCACCTTAACAGCCTATATGACGAATTTACGGAAAAGTATGGACTTATAAACAGCCGTGCAAACAATTCTGCTTTTTCGCAAGACAGCTCATATTCCCTATTATCCTCCCTTGAAGTAATTGATGATGACGGCAACTTTGTACGCAAGGCAGATATTTTCAGCAAAAGGACAATAAAACCTCATAAGGCAATTACATCTGTAGACACATCAGTTGAGGCTCTCACAGTATCAATAAGTGAAAAAGCTAAAATTGATATAGATTATATGGTTGCACTGACCGGCAAGAGTGAAGAAGAAATATTCAGCGACTTGCAAGGAGTTATCTACCTTAATCCGCATTATCAAGACGACGGCTATTCCGACAAATATATAAGTGCTGATGAATACCTGTCCGGTAATGTTCGTCAAAAACTTAATATCGCAAGAGAGTGTTTAAAGGATAATCCACAATATCAGATTAATGTTATGGCACTTGAAAAAGTACAGCCTAAGGACTTATCTGCAAGTGAAATATCCGTTAGATTAGGCTCTACCTGGATACCCAAAGATGTTATTGAAGATTACATTTATGAAACCCTTGAAACACCGTATTACAGACAATTTAGCATAAAGGTTAATTTTGTTGAGCATACGGGTGAATGGAACATTACGAATAAATCTTCCGATAAAGGTAATGTCAAAGCATATAAGACTTATGGAACATCAAGAGTTAATGGATACAAATTAATAGAAGACACATTAAACTTGAGGGACATCAAAGTTTTTGACTATAAGGAGGATGCAGACGGTAAGAGGGTAGCTGTTCTTAATCAGAAAGAAACAACCCTTGCACAGTCAAAGCAGGAGTTAATAAAGCAGAATTTCGTAAATTGGATTTGGAAAGACCCAAGTCGTAGGGAACGCCTCTGCAAAATCTATAACGAAAGATTTAATTCTATTCGTCCTCGTGAATATGACGGCAGTCACATCACATTTTATGGTATTAACCCGGAAATCACACTTAGGAAACATCAGGTTAATGCTATTGCAAGAATATTGTACGGTGGAAACACATTACTTGCTCATACTGTCGGTGCAGGAAAAACCTTTGAAATGGTTGCAGCTGCAATGGAGTCAAAAAGGCTTGGTCTTTGTAGTAAATCTATGTTTGTTGTTCCTAATCATCTGACTGAACAATGGGCGTCCGAATTTTTACAGCTTTATCCGGCTGCTAACATTTTGGTAGCAACTAAAAAAGATTTTGAGAAGAAAAATCGGCGCCGTTTTTGCAGTAGAATTTCCACCGGGGACTATGATGCAGTTATCATTGGTCATTCACAGTTTGAAAAAATACCGATGAGCTTTGAACGACAGAAAGTAATCATTGAACAACAAATTGATGAAATCACAAACGGTATTCTTGAATTAAAGAGCAATAACGGCGAAAGGTTTTCTATCAAGCAACTTGAAAAAAGCAGAAAATCTTTACAGGTAAAGCTGCAAAAGCTGAACGACCAAAGCCGTAAAGATGATGTTGTCACCTTTGAAGAATTAGGTGTTGACAGGCTTTTTGTTGACGAAAGTCATTACTACAAAAACCTTTATCTCTATACAAAAATGAGAAATGTCGGCGGTATAGCTCAGACCGAAGCTCAGAAATCTCAGGATTTGTTTATGAAGTGTCGTTATCTTGATGAAATAACAGACAGTAAGGGTATTGTTTTTGCTACCGGTACACCAATAAGCAACAGTATGGTGGAGCTATATACAATACAACGATATTTGCAGTATAACACACTTGTCGAACATAATTTACAGCACTTTGATGCCTGGGCATCAACCTTTGGCGAAACTGTAAGTGCAATCGAATTAAACCCTGAAGGAACAGGTTACAGAGCAAAAACAAGGTTTGCAAAATTCTTTAACCTGCCTGAGCTTATGAATATGTTTAAGGAGGTTGCCGACATTCAGACAGCCGATATGCTCAAGCTGCCTGTTCCGAAAGCGAACTATCACAATGTTGCTGTTAAGCCATCCGAAATACAAACAGAAATGGTGAATCAGCTTTCAAAACGAGCTGATAAAGTGCGTAGCAAACTTGTTGATTCAAAGACAGACAATATGCTGAAAATCACCAACGACGGCAGGAAACTCGCCCTTGACCAACGAATTATTAATCCTGATTTACCCGACTTTGAAAACAGCAAGGTCAACGCTTGTGCGGAAAATATTTTCAGGATATGGAAAGACGGTATAGAGGACAAGACAACGCAACTTGTATTTTGTGATTTATCCACCCCAAATAAAGACGGCAGATTTAATGTTTATGATGACATCAAAAACAAGCTTATTGATAAAGGTATTCCGGCAGAAGAAATACAATTCATTCACGATGCAAAAACCGAAACTCAAAAGCAAAAGCTATTCGGCAAGGTTCGCAATGGTGATGTGCGAATACTTTTCGGTTCAACAGCAAAGATGGGTGCAGGAACTAATGTTCAAGACCGCATTGTTGCCTCACACGATATAGATTGCCCTTGGCGTCCGTCAGACCTTGAGCAAAGGCTTGGCAGGACAGTAAGACAAGGCAATCGAAACAAGGAGGTTGATATATACAGATATGTAACGGAACAGACCTTTGACGCATATCTTTATCAGCTTGTTGAAGGAAAGCAAAAATTCGCAAGTCAGATTATGACAAGCAAGTTACCTGTGCGTATTGCAGAGGATATTGACGAAACTGCCCTTTCTTATGCAGAAATCAAAATGCTTGCAACCGGCAATCCTGATATTAAGGAAAAAATGGACTTGGATATTCAGGTGCAAAAGTTGAATTTATTAAAATCGGACTACTTGACGCAGAAATTTGAACTTGAAGATAAAATCATTAAGTATTATCCTCAAGAAATTCTTGCGAAAGAATCTTTGATAGAGGGGCTTAAGCTTGATATTCAAGTAGCAAAGGAAAATACCTCTGAAAAATTTGCAGGAATGACCCTTGACGGTGTATTTTATGAGGATAAAAAAGAAGCCGGCGGAAAGCTCCTTGATGTATGCAAATCCAAGCCTAAAAGTCAATCCGTTGAAATTGGTGAATATCGTGGTTTTAAAATGATTTTATCTTATGATATATGGGAACGCACATATTCAGTGAATCTTAAGAAAAACCTATCTCACTATGTAGAACTCAGTTCTGATGTGTTCGGCAACATACAAAGGCTTGATAACGCAATATCTAATCTTGATAAAAAGTTGGATAATGCAAAATCATCTTTAGAAAATGTAAAGTTACAGCTTAAGAACGCAAAGGAAGAAGTAAATAAGCCTTTTGAATATGAAGATGAACTCAACACAAAAACGCAGAGATTAAATGAGCTTAACGCTAAACTTAATCTTGATGCGAACCGTGCTGATGAGCCGTCAGAGGAAGAAGTTTTCTTCAAAGAAGTGTCAACAGAACAGGATAAGGATACTTTAATTTCTAACGGTTACGACAACTATGTCAAGAATGACAGAGGATACATTTTCAAGGTTGCAAAATCTGACAAGGACAAGGTTGAACAGCTCCTTGCTGTAAACAGCAAAAAGATGTGTATATAGGTATTTCACGGTCTGACTTTTAGTCAGGCTTTTTTATATCAAGAGGGTGATTAAAAATGATTTATTAAATTAGGCATTGCCTATCTACACAGAATAAAAAAGTTCACATAATGAAGGTGGTAATAATGAGATACGAAAATTATAGTTTTTCAATGATAAAAGATGGAGCGAAAATTAATAAATACATAGGTAACAATACCAAAGTTGATATTCCTTCAGAAATAAATGGACGTCCGGTTGTCGAAATAGGTTGGTTTGCATTTAACAAACATCAAGAAATTAAGTATGTCACTATCCCAAATAGCGTAAAAAGAATTGATATGTATGCATTTAATAATTGCGAAAACTTACGCAAGGTGACTATGCCTGATACCGCAACATATATAAGGGAAGGTGCTTTCAGTTGGTGCACATCACTTAAAGCAATCACAATACCCAGGGGTATCAAAATAATTGACAAAAATACTTTTTGTCAGTGCAACAATCTAAAAAACATATCCATACCTGATGGTGTAAAAAGAATTGAAGAGTTGGCCTTTTTTAATAATTATAATCTTAAGAATTTAACCATTCCTAACAGTGTATCATATATAGGTGATGGTGCATTTGAGAATTGCACAAATCTCAAAAATTTAACTATGTCCACTAACATAAAGCTAATTTCTTATGCGTTCGAAAATTGTCCAAGTCTTTCCCAAAAAGATATTGACTATATATATAGCAAATATCCATATTATTTTGAAACAGAATCTCCTATGCAAAGGGATATGCTTGTAGAAGCAGGTTACGACAACTATGTCAAGAATGACAGAGGGTACATTTTCAAGGTTGCAAACTCTGACAAGGACAAGGTTGAACAGCTCCTTGCTGTAAACAACAAAAAGATGTGTATATAGGTATTCTACAGTCTGACTTTTTGCCAGGCTTTTTTATATCAAGAGGGTGATTAAAAATGATTTATTAAATTAGGCATTGCCTACATTACAAAACAAAATGAAAGGAGGTGACCGTAATGCTTATGTTTGAAGAAAAATACAAAGACCAAGCAGTCAAAAGAGCAAGGGAACAGGCTCGTATCAGGGATACTGACGGTGACGGCATACCTGATTATATGGATGTTACTCCAACAATCAGCGAATACAAATATCTGCGACTTAGTTCGGATGAGTATAAAAAAGTCAAAGACAATGACTATATCCGAAATAACTGCCGTAAAACAATTGATAACGATTATGTATATCGTTATCAAACAGAAGAACAGCTTAAGCTTGTACAAGATAATCTTAGACGCAATAATGTTGTTACAAGAATACCAAGATGAAAGGACGATGACTTTATGGTTACAAAATTATCTGTATCAAAACTTGATGAACCCACTGATAAAGGCATAGTTGGATTTGCTACTGCAACATTTGACGATACCGTTACAGTCAACTCTATTACTATAAGAGAAAAGCAGGACGGTTCCGGACTTTATGTCCGTATGCCACAGCGTAAGACTACAAACGGACAGTATATTGATGTTGCCCATCCGCTAAACGGTGATACAAGAAAAGAGATGAACAATCTTATTCTTGACTGTTACGAAAAAGGCATTAGTCAATACGACGGTACTCATATGGCAGACAGGAACACAGTCAAGGTCGAGGCTCAGAACTGTATCAAGTATGAACCGGGCAAGTATGGCAATGCTTTGGGAAGGCTTGATATTGTTGTAAACGATATGGTAATACATAACGCAAAGCTGTTTGCAAACAGAAACGGAGAAGTTAATCTCTTCTTGCCAAACTACAAAGACAGCAAGGGCGAATACCATTCCATTTGTATTCCGTCCAACAAAGACGCCTATCAGGAGATTAAGATAGCGGCACTCAAGGAGTACAATACTGAATACAAATATCAGGAATGCACCCCGGAACAAGCTGAACAAATCAAAGATGTTGGAATTAATGTCAAAAAAAGAGATTTGAAAAACGGCAATGTATCTGTTAAGTTTAACGCTAACGATGAGCAACGCATTAACAACACACTACAAGCGTTAGCTGCTAAACAGGCAATTCAATCTAAGCCGTCAATCGGCTAAATATATATTGAGTGAGAAAAAAGGTGGACAATTTGTCCGCCTTTTCTCTTTTAAGAAGGTGATAATTTGTCAAGTGGTGAAAATATCTTAAGAAAAAAAAGCTCGTTTAAATCCAAAATGATAGGATACGGAGTAATATTTCTGTTGATTTTTCTCATCATATCATTCATTTTATACAGCTATCTTGACTACATTTATCTGCACCCCAAATTTGCTGACAAAGAGCTTGATTTTGATACGATTTTGAATGTATCACAGTCTATAACTAACTTTGAGTTTAAGTTACCAATTTCATT
This sequence comes from Ruminococcus sp., assembly GCA_051880975.1. Lineage (GTDB taxonomy): Bacteria > Bacillota > Clostridia > Oscillospirales > Acutalibacteraceae > Ruminococcoides. Next base: position 4,108 of record JBJEOZ010000232.1, on the reverse strand, counting down.
TAGTGTGATATGGGAAATCTTAAAATTACAGTTAAACATATGGTATGTGTATGTTGTCATATTTTTAATAATGCTTGCTATGTCTATCAACACTAAAAACGATTATAAAGGTATGGAACACGGCTCGGCAAGATGGATGTCCGATGATGAAAAAGATGTTATTCAAAGAGAGGCAGAAAAGACTGATAAGAAGATACCGATAGGAAAGGATTTCTACCTTGCTCTTAACAGCAAGGTTGTTGCTAATCTTAATGAAATCGTAATAGGTGGTTCCGGTGCAGGTAAGTCATTTCGAAAAATTAAACCGGATATATTACAGATGACAGGTTCGTATATCATAACAGACCCAAAGGGCGAGCTGTACCGTGACTGTGCAAAGGTTTTAAGAAAAAACGGGTATAAAGTTAGGGTGCTGAATTTAATCAACCTTAACTACTCTAACTCTTACAATCCTTTTGCATACATATCTTCGGAACAAGATGTTGTAGATATAGCGGCACTCTTTATGAAGAATACTGCCGGCGAGGGCGAAAAAGAGGACTTCTTTAGTGGAGCCGCCTTAAAACTCTTAACAGCCTTGATGATGTACCTCTACAAGTCTGAAAATGAAATCAAGACCTTTGGTCGAGTTGTTCGTCTTGTAAATAGTATCAGATACAAAAACGGTTCTATTGATATGAGTTGTGAGCTTGCAAGGTGTCTTAACAAACACGCTACCCTTTACCCTCACGATATTGCATCAACAAACTGGGGTGGTATGCAGGGTAACGCACAGGAAACCCAATCATCTATCAATGAAGTGTTATCCACAAGGTTATCACTATTCGCAACAACAGACCTTGATGCAATCACATCAACGGATGAAATGGACTTTGACAGCATTGGGGCAGAAAAAACAGCAATATTTCTTATTATTCCATCTGCTCGTAACACATACAAGGTTGTATGTAACATCTTCTATTCACAGCTTTTTGAAAGGCTCAGAAGAATAGCTGATTTAAAGTACAACGGTTGCCTCCCTTTGCTTGTATCCTGTGAAATGGACGAGTTTGCAAATATCGGAGAAGTACCAAGTTTCAATGAAACTTTGGCTGTTGTAAGAAGCTACAACATTAGAATATGTATTGTTTTGCAAGGTTTAAGTCAGCTGAAAGCTATCTATGAGAAAACATATGAAAGTATTATAGGTAACTGTGATATTTTTACTCTGTTGGGTTCTAAAGACAACGACACATTGCAGTATGTGTCGGACAAATTGGACAAGATAACCGTCCATAATGATTCCCGAACATTTAACAGAGCCTCAAGCAATAACACCGGCGGTGGAGGTCAAGACACCGAGGCTTTCTCCGAAAGACCTCTTTTGTTTCCTAACGAAATCAAAAGAGCAATTAAACCAAAGGGAGAGAGTAAAAAGTATGGCGGTAACGAGATTGTTTTCTTAGGTTATGAAGAGCCTATGTTCTTGATGAAATATGACACTATCAATCACCCATTGTTCAGTGAGTGCGGTTCAAAATATCCTGAATATGTTAAGAACAACACCTACATAGACAAGGAATTTGCCCCAATTTGGGAACAAAGGCTTAAGGACTATGAAAAGATGTACAACGACTATCAGGAACAGGAAAATGCAAGTAAAGAGGAATATGCAAAACAGCAAGAGCAACTAAATGAAGAAAAACAGCTTGAACTTGCAAGAGCCTTTGATGCCGCAACAACTCCTCCACCTGAAACTGACGAACAGAATGAGGACGAATACGAGGAATATACATCTTGTAGCGACAAGGAGGATTATGAGGCTGTACCGGATTTCTTTGATGAGGTTGAAGAAGATGACTTTGACGAAACATCAGGTGTTATGGAAGATTTGGAGGAATTTTTTGGAGGTGATACAGATGGATAATATTATTATTGAGCCTGTGGAAGATTTTGTTGATGAGGTTGTAAACGAGTCTGAATACGACTTAACTGCACCTTATGTAATGATGGGAGGTTAAACAATGAACAGCATTGAAGAAACTGCGGAACAGTTTAATGTGGTCAGACCTCTTAAGCAGAGCATAATGCAAATCATTCAAAGCATAAGGTCAGCTCAATATTACATTTCACAGCATAAATACAAAGCTGACAATACTGCTCAAGAGGTTTCATCAGCTACAGAAAACGCTCAAGGTCAGGTAAGGGATATTAATTTTACCGGACAGCATACCGACATCGCATTTTGCGACCAACACGGAGCAATTAACATCAATGACATTAACAGTATTGATGATTATAAACTGCGTAACAATGTGTTAGATTCCTTTAATAATGCTAAAGATGACGGTTATCTACATTTTGATGGCAATTATTTTACATTAACAGATAAAGGACATCAGCATATTTATTCATCTGCCTTTATGGAACAGTTTGAAAAAGACCAAAAGGATTATATAGTTAATCACGATTTAAACAATACTGTTTCAATCAATTTAACAGGTGCTAAAGATGATTTAAACATCTTTAAGTATGTTGATAGCATTAATCTTAACAAGTTGAGTTATGATGACCCGAATAAATTCAAACAGGTGGTGTCCTATATGGAAAAATGCGAGAAATACGACTTTGTAAAAATCAGCAAAGATGGAATTGTCACTCCAACTGATAAGACAAGAAATATGTTGTCACAGTCAACTGGTCAGATTAATATGCAAAAGATTAATACCAATAATTTTGACAAAGTTATTGATATTAATAAATATCTTAACACTGCAAAAGGCACACAGTCAGCTGTAAAAGCCGTTGAAGCTGCAACTAAAGCCGGAGCAACAGCCGCCACAGGTGCAGCCACAGCAGGTGTAAGCACAGCTGTGCAAGCTGTTGTGGAGTTATCTCAAAAGGCAAACAAAGCATTTGAAAAAGCTCAACAGCTTAATCAGTCAAGAAAGGGAATGCAATCTAACAGGACATAAAGAGAGAGGTTTTCGCCTCTCTTTTTTGTTTGAAATTTAGGAGGTACATAAAATGAACAGAATCAGTAACAACAATCCTGATGTCAAAAGGCAGAAAAAGGCTGTTAGGATGAAAAAGATACATAAAATTTATAACACAGTATTGATTACATCAACAGTCCTATCTACAACAATGGTAAACACCTTAGCAGCACCAGCCGGTGTTAGCACAGGAAAGTTCAATCAAGTTGTAAATATTGTTTTTTGGATACTTGAATGTGCAATAGGTGTTTATGGAGGTTCAGCCGTATTCAATATTGTTAAAGGTCACAACGAAGAAGACCCTCGTACTATGAAAGGCGGAATTGCAGGTCTTGCGATTGCTGCCTGTGCAGCAGGTGCAGTTGTGGCAATCAAGAAAATCTTCTTTGGCTAATGTTAAGAAAACTTCAATAACACCTGTCCTGTACGGGTGTTATTGGAGGGAGGTGTAAACATAATGATAAAAATATTAAAACCACCCAAAACGCTGAAATCAATGTCTATAACATCTAAAATCAAGCAAAGAAATAAGCTTATTGCTTTGTTTTTTATTGTAGTATTAATTTTATCAATATCATTTTCAAGTGTTGAGGCTGCTACAATTGATGCGGAAAACACAGGAGCAACAAAATCATTAACAGTATTTCCGGCAGAAACTTTGGAGGAGTATCGTATTCATCAAAATATTCAACGAGATTTCTTGAGAATGCAACTTTTTTATGACACTTGGAACTTGATTAAAAAATACAATACAAAAACCAAGCAACTTGCGAAATGGTTATCGGTACTTGATTCAGATGAACAAAATAACAATCAAACTGTTAACAGAAAGAAGGCTGTATCATTATCTTCAAAATGGGATACTTTGTATTCAGATATACTGTATCTCGACGGCGAGGTCGAAATAACTTGTTTCACAAGTGGCAATGGTAAGAATTTGGCTTGGCAAGACGGCAGTAGAGTTACTAACCAAGACTATAATAATATGCGTAAGGAGATAACAAATTGCTCAAACAGTCTTAATAGTCTTTACAACGAGGCAAGCAAGGCATATAACGAGCGTAAGACTAACGATATTAAATCAATATCAAAGAGCAGTAACCAATTCATCAATCAAAACTACTCAATCGTAA
>JBJEOZ010000231.1:0-3727 GCA_051880975.1 Ruminococcus sp. | reverse complement strand
TTAACTGTCCTCTGATTTTTCCCTAAATTCCCTCCCGCCTCAAATTCCCGATGGGAATTTGCCAGATACGCACTTTGTAATACAAGTGCCTCTGGTTAGGGGGCTGCCCCTAAAACCCCGCTGAATATGGATAGTCAACTTATTTTTTCAGTTAACTTTTACAGAATAAGTTTATTTTTTCAGTTGACTTTCCCGTTTTGAGTCAACTTTTTCAGTTGACTTCTCTGACAGGCAGCTTTCTCCAGACCATTTCACAAAAAAGGTCAACTCACTTTTTCAGTTGACTTTTCCATTCCGAGTCGATTTTTTCAGTTCACTTTTTCTTTTTCAGTTGACTTTTTCAGTTGACTGTCATCGTGCCATTTCCTTTGCCCGCCCAATTAAAACCATTTCTTTCCTTGCCTCTTTAAGCCATTTGTTGTAATCCTTGTAAGTCTTTGGCGGCGGACAGTCATCCACATCATATCCAAGCCCATAATACTTTTCCATGAGCGTATCTGTGGCTTTTCTGCCCGGTTCGTCATTGTCAAGGCAGAACTTAATGCTCTGTATCTGCGGGTGTTCCTTTAGGAAAGTTTCTAACGGGGCATCAGAAAGCATCCCAAGTGCGAGCTTATTGCTGTGGTAATCACTGTAAATATCCGCATAGCTCATCAGATCGATTGCTCCCTCAAATACCTCAAGCTCTGTGCTTTCCTCATTCCATACATTGACGCCAAAATTCTTGTCGTTTCCTGCCACATCACACTTGAAGCCTTTTCCGTCCCTGTCAAACACGCCACGCATACTTGCAAACCGGGTTACACCGTTTTTGTCATTGCCCTTAAAGACAATGTTATGGTGGCTCCTTTCCTCATAAATCAAGCCATTACTAACAAAGTAATCTATGACCTCTTTTGAGAGTTTTCTTTCATCCATCAGGTAACGGTACAGATAACGGTTGTCCGGTGCAGGAGGCGGAAGTACAAAAGGCTTTCTCTCCACCTCTTTTTTCTCTACAACAACAGGGGACGGTTTCCAGTCTGCACTTCTCTGATAACCTGCAAAGTCAAGCAGCCAGAACACCGCTTCCTTGACTTCCATTCCTGCAAAGACACGAAGGAAATCTATCTGCGATCCTCCGTTTTCTCCCCTGTCATATTCCCTCGACCACCGAAACCAGCTCCTGCGGTTGTAAATACGGACAGAATCCATTTCCTTTACGGTATGGTAATTGCCTACTCTTTTTACCGTATATCCAAGACTGGCTGCAACCGCTGTCAAATCCACACTTTTTGCAATGGCAAGTTCCTCTTTGGTAAAGCTGTTCCGTTCCTCCATGCTATCTGCTCCTTCCCGGCTCTGCCACCAACGCCCTTTCTTCAAACTCAAGGTAATGGTAGTCCTGCGTTAAGGATATTTTAGGCATGGTCATGATTTCCTTTTCCCGGAAGCTGAAATATCTGCTGTTATCCCCTCCCACAATCACATGATCATCGAGCGGTATTCCCAAAAGGCAGGACAGCTTTAAGATACGGTCTGTCATAATCGTATCTTCCTTGGAAGGCTCCAGCCTGCCGCTGGGATGGTTGTGAACCAGTATCATTTTTGCAGCGTTTGAAAGGATTGCACTTTTGAATAACTCCCTAGGTTCTGCTACTGCCTGATTGATGGCTCCCATACTGGCAAAGTTGCAGTTGATAGGGGTTCCGTCAGATTTCAGGTTAATGACACACACCACTTCCCTGTCCATTTCACACAACATTTCCCCCACTAGGGAAACTGCATCTTGGGGACCTGTGATTTTCCGGTCTGAAAACAGGGGAGCATTTCTTACAAGCCGTATGGAAACTACATCAAGCTGAAACGGTTCCTGCTTCTCCATCTGCATCCTCCTCTCCCGGCTCTACATGGATGATAAACTCTCCCTGCTGTGACTGAATGAGTCCCACAAGCTCCTCCACCGTGACCTCTTTTCCTTCTATTCCCATAAGTCCTCCTATCTGGACTGTTTTGCCTCATACACCATAGGCGGCTCTGCAACAATGCCGTCAAGTCTCCTGTTCGGTGTGTCCGTGGCAAGACTTAATTTTCTTAAATCTTTATCATAATGGTACACCTGATTGGACAGTCTTTCTTCCAATGCAACCTGATCCATGTTGATTTCCGCAACCATTTCCGCCAGCTCATTCGGATCACCCATTGAAGCAGATACAGCGATGACCTCATGTACAGATGAAGGGAGAATATAAAGGTCACTTTCCATTTCTGTTGCAAGTGTATGAAGCTTATCCTCATACAGCATGGAAACTGCACCGTTTACTCCCCTGTCATTGGAAATCACCCACATCGACTTATCAGCGGGCATCTCACCGATCATCATCTCTGCTATCTCCTGCGGCATTCCATCTTTCATAAACATCTCACAGATGACCTCATTCATGGATCTTATGCGTGGCGGGAAAATCCTTCTTGTATTCTCCGCAGCCATCTTAAATAACTGTTCCTCATTTACTCCAAGCTGCTCTGCCAGACTGTTTTGTATCACAGCACTCTGAATCCCATCAGCATCCACTTTTATTACCCAACGGTAGATAATGGATAAATCCTGAAAATCACGGTGGGGTACACCTGCAAGCATTTCCTTGTTCTGCTCCGTGTTAACGAGCTGGAACACGATATTATCCTTTGCTTCCGCAAAGTCAATCCTCGGTGCTTCCGGACACATTTTGAAAGCATTAACCATACGGTCAGCCCCTGCCTGGATTGCTTCTTTCAAATCATTGCAAGCCTTATAGTGATCGTACATATCGTTGATATAGATGGTAGGGGAAACATTTTTTACTTCTGCTTCGCCAATCAGGTTAATACCGTCCATCATGCGGTTTACTTTATTTACTGAACAAACTCTCAGTTCCATATCCTTATACTGTTCCGGCAAGTAATCCTTGAATGAATCCTTGACCACTTCCTTGAAAATCTCATAGTTCATCATAAAATCTATCTTCCTCCTTTTGTGCAGCAAAAGAGCCGGGGATTTCTCCTCGGCTCTTTTTTCACACTGTATTTCTATTCCAGATACTCTTTTCTGAAATATTTATTTTTTCTTCTTTTTCTTTCCTGTCAGAACACCAATTACAACAGCAGCCAGACCAATCCCTGCATATAACCAAGGGTTCATGTTATCCCCGGTCTGTGGCAGCTTCGGTTCTGTCGGCTTGTTTGTTAATTTCAGGGTGTACTCGACAACATCCGGTGCGTCATCGTCATACTGCAATACCACTTCGTGCGGGGTACTGTCAAGGATATAGCCCTCTGCTGCTTTTGTTTCCACAACATAATACTTAATATCCTCTACATAGTTACCATCCTTGAATACTGCAATCGGAAGTTCCTTTGACTGGGCATGACCGTCCTTGTCAGTTACAAGTGTTTCAATCACATTTCCGTCCTTGTCACGGATTTCAAATTCCACACCTGCAATGCCTTTTCCTGTGTCTGCATCGGTTTTCTCAATGATGATTTTGCCGCTTACAAGCTCATCCTTCATGGATACCTGCTGAAGCTCTTTGGTGTTCTCCACGGTAAACTTCACTTCGTTTGCAATCTTGTAACCATAAGGAGCTGCTTCTTCACGGAGGATATACTCACCCACCGGAATGCGGTCTATAACATGAGGCTTTCCGTCAGACTTCCATGTCTCCACAACATTACCGTCCTTGTCGATAATGGAAAGGGTTGCATCCTT
>JBJEOZ010000230.1:0-17842 GCA_051880975.1 Ruminococcus sp. | reverse complement strand
GTCCATTTGTAAGCCAGAAGATTAGAAGAGGACTTTCTGCCGGTCGTGTTCAGTCAGTAGCATTAAAGCTGATTGTTGACAGAGAAAATGAAATAAGAGCCTTTAAGCCGGAGGAATATTGGTCAATAGACGCAAAAATGTCACCAAAATCCAGTCGCAAGGTGTTTAACGCATCCTTGGCAACCGGCAAGGACGGCAAAAAAATAAAAATCTCAAACAAGGAAGAGGCAGACAAAATCCTTGAAGAAATCAAGGATGCCGAATTTATTGTAACAAAAGTAAGGAACGGTACAAGGAAGAAGTCACCATACCCGCCATTTATCACATCCACCCTCCAACAGGAGGCATCAAGAAAGCTTGGCTATCAGTCAAGACGAACAATGAAAATTGCTCAGGAGCTTTATGAAGGTGTTGATGTAGAGGGTTACGGTACAACAGGTCTTATCACATATATGAGAACCGACTCCCTGAGAATTTCCAACGATGCAGTTGCAGAGGTTACAAGCTATATCAAAGAAAACTTTGGGGAAGAATACCTACCTGAAAAGCCAAGATTTTACAAGTCCCGTTCAAACGCACAGGACGGTCACGAGGCTATTCGTCCTGCAATTCCGTCACTTTCACCTGAAAAGGTAAAGTCCAGCCTTACAATAGAACAGTATAAGCTGTATAAGCTGATTTGGGAAAGATTCACAGCCTGTCAAATGGCTGACTGTATCCACAAAACAACTCAGGCTGAAATCACAGCAAACGGATATGTATTTAAGGCATCAGGTTACAGAGTTGACTTTGACGGCTACACAAAGCTGTATGTTGACAGCAGTGACGCAGAGGGTACAAAGGAAAAGCAACTTCCTCCACTTGAAAAAGAAATGCCTGTAAAGGTAAAGGAAATTGTACCTAACCAACACTTTACTCAGCCACCTGCAAGGTTTACCGAAGCATCCCTAATCAAAGCACTTGAAGAAAACGGAATCGGTCGTCCTTCAACATATGCGGCAACCATCACCACAATTACAAGCCGTGAATATGTTAAGAGAGAGGCAAAGTCTTTGATTCCAACAGAGCTTGGTGAAGCACTTGTTAACCTCCTTAAGGAGCGTTTCCCTAAAATTGTAAATGTTAAATTCACAGCTCAAATGGAAGAAGATTTGGATGTGGTTGAGCATGGCGAAAAGGAATGGGTTGAACTCCTTGACAACTTCTATGTTGACTTTGAAAAGACTCTTAAAAAGGCAAAAACCGATATGGAAGGTGTTAAGATTAAGCTGAAAGAGGACGAAACCGACATTGTATGTGAGCTTTGCGGAAGAAAAATGGTTGTCAAGGTTGGCAGATACGGTAAGTTCATTGCCTGCCCCGGCTATCCCGAATGTAAGAACATCAAAAAGTACGTTGAAAAAATCGGCGTCAGCTGTCCAAAGTGCGGTGGCGAAGTAATTACCCGCAAAACCAAAAAGGGCAAGGTTTTCTACGGATGCAGTAATTACCCTGACTGTAACTATATGTCTTGGTATGAGCCTGTAAACGAAAAGTGTCCTCAATGCGGAGAGATACTCTATAAAAAGAAGGGTAAAAAGCAGACAATCTTCTGTGCAAAAGAGGGTTGTGGCTATACAAAGTCATAATGCAGATAAATATAATCGGTGGCGGACTTGCAGGTTGTGAGGCATCATATCAGGTTGCTAAAAGAGGAATTAAAGTAAGCCTTTACGATATGAAACCCGAAAAGCTAAGTCCTGCCCACCATTCAAAAAAATTGTGTGAGCTTGTTTGCTCCAACAGTCTTAAGGCATCTCGACTTGAAAGTGCCGCCGGTATGCTCAAACAGGAGATGCGAATGTTAGATTCTCTCCTTATGAGATGTGCCGACAAAACAACTGTACCTGCCGGTGGAGCATTGGCAGTTGACCGTGAGCTTTTTTCTGATATGGTAAATGAAGAAATTAAAAGTAATCCTCTCATTACCGTTATTAACGAAGAAGTAAAGGAAATTCCCGATGGTGTAACAATAGTAGCATCAGGTCCCTTAACATCAGAACCATTGTCAGAAACAATAAAGAATATGTTTGGGGATTCCCTGTCGTTTTACGATGCCGCCGCACCTATTGTTAGGTTTGACACCATTGATATGAACAAGGCTTTCTTTGCATCAAGATACGGCAAGGGTGACGGTGACGACTACATCAACTGCCCTATGAACAAAGAGGAATACGACAGGTTTTATGATGAACTTGTAAGTGCCCAGCGTGCTCCTGTTCACGACTTTGATGTAATGAATCCAAAGGTTTACGAGGGCTGTATGCCCATTGAGGTTATGGCTCAAAGAGGTCACGACACCGTAAGGTTCGGTCCTATGAAACCTGTGGGTTTAACCGACCCTGCAACAGGGCACAGACCTTGGGCTGTGGTACAGCTACGCAAGGAAAACAGTGCAGGGGTAATGTACAATTTAGTTGGTTTTCAGACAAATCTTAAATTTCCCGAGCAAAAGAGAGTTTTCTCTATGATTCCCGGACTTGAAAACGCCGAATTTGTAAGGTATGGTGTTATGCACCGCAATACTTTTATCAATTCACCAAAGGTACTTTCAAGTGATTATTCTGTAAAAGAAAATAAAAATTTGTTCTTTGCCGGGCAAATAACCGGTGTAGAGGGATATATGGAGTCTGCCTCATCAGGTCTTATTGCGGGTATTAACGCATCATTAAGATTACTTGGAAAAGAAACAGTTACTCTGCCACCTGAAACTATGATAGGTGCGTTGTCACGATATATCAGTGATGAAACTGTAACAAAGTTCCAGCCAATGGGTGCAAATCTTGGTGTACTTCCCGAACTTCTTAACCGTCCAAGGGATAAAAAGGAAAGGGCAAAGGCATATTCAGACAGAGCCTTTAGTGCTTTGGAGAATTTTATTAATACAAGGGGTTTATAATGAAAATAGTAGTTGACGCTTTTGGAGGAGATAATGCTCCTCTTGAAATTATAAAGGGTGCTATACTTGCACAGCAAAAGTTTAATATAGACATTTGCCTTACAGGCAGTGAAAGTATAATCAAAAAGGTGGCAAAGGAAAATAGCCTTGACATCAGTAATTTTTCTATTGTTGATACACCTGATGTTATTCCCGTTGATCAAACTCCAAATGACATTATGAAGCAGTACAGCAATTCTTCAATGGCACTAGGCTTAAAAATGGTGGCAAATGATGAGGCTGACGGTTTTATTTCCGCAGGTAACAGCGGTGCTCTTTGTGTTGGCGGTACTCTTATGGTTAAGCGACTTAAGGGTGTTAAGCGTCCGGGCTTTGCGCCACTTCTCCCAACAATGAACGGTAAAATGTTTATGATTATTGACGGTGGAGCAAACCTTGATGCAAGACCTGAAATTCTAAGGCAGTTTGGTGTTTTAGGTTCCCTATATATGGAAAATGTTATGAAGATTTCATCCCCAAGGGTTGCCCTTGCAAATGTTGGTACAGAGAGCCACAAGGGTGGAGATTTGCAGAGAGAGGCATATGCACTCTTAAAAGACAGTCCAATAAACTTTATCGGAAATGTGGAAAGCAGAGAAATCTCCGAGGGTGCTTGTGATGTTTATGTTTGCGACGGTTTTACAGGTAATCTTATCCTAAAGAATTACGAGGGTGTTGCAAAGTCTGTAAGTAAGGCTGTTGTTAATATCTTTAAAAAGAATATCATAACAAAAATCGGTGCATTGTTTGTGTATAAGGACCTGATGAAGTTTAAGGAAAGTATGAATGCAGACATCTACGGCGGTGCTCCTATTTTAGGCATTAAAAAGCCTGTATTTAAAGCTCACGGTAGCTCTAATGCAAATGCAATATTCCACGCAATCAGAATTATGATTGACTACATAAATGCAAATGTGCCACAGAAGATAGAAGAATCATTTAACAAAATAAAGGAACAGCAAAATGGATGAATTAGAGAAGAAAATTAATTATCATTTCAAAAATAAGGAACTCCTAAAAGAGGCGCTAACTCATTCTTCTTATGCCAATGAGCATAAGAAGATGCACCTTAAATATAATGAGAGATTGGAATTTTTAGGTGATGCTGTACTTTCAATTTCCGTCTCTGATTATATTTTCAAGAATTGCCCTAATTACCCCGAGGGGGATTTAACAAAGCTTAGGGCATCCCTTGTGTGCGAAAAAACTCTTTTTATATTCGCTAAAGAGTTAGAGTTAGGCAAATATATTCTCCTTAGCAACGGAGAAAAAAAGGGTGGCGGAGCAGAAAGACCGTCAATCCTTTCAGATGCCTTTGAAGCATTAATTGCCGCAATTTACCTTGACGGCGGTATGGAAGAGGCAAGGAAATTTGTACTTTCCTTTGTTGTACCGGAGATTAAAAATCACAGCGCAGGTTTTGTATTTAGGGACTACAAAACAAAGCTACAAGAGATTATTCAGAAAAACCCCGGAGAAAAACTAAACTATGTTTTGGTTGATGAATCCGGTCCCGACCACAACAAGCACTTTGTTGTTGAGGTGCATCTCAACAGCAATGTTATCGGCAAGGGTGGCGGAAGAAGTAAAAAAGAGGCTGAACAGCAGGCTGCAAGGGAAGCTCTGGAGTTGATGGGATATTAAACATTCTAATATTTCGATTTTCGTACCTCACAACGGATGCCCCCATCAATGTGTTTTCTGCAATCAGTCCAACATCACAGGACAAACATGTCAGCCAACTGCCGATGATGTAGTTTCAGCAATAGAAACAGCCATTAAAAGCGGTGTTGACACAAAAAATACCGAGATTGCATTCTTCGGCGGTAGCTTTACCGCCATTGACAGGGAATATATGATTTCTCTTTTAGATGCCACAAAGCCGTACATAAAGGATTTTTACGGTATAAGGTGTTCAACAAGACCTGATGCCATTGATAATGAAGTTTTGTCACTCCTGAAAAGCTACGGAGTAACCTCCATTGAGCTTGGTGCACAGTCAATGTCCGACAGGGTGCTTGAGTTAAATGAAAGAGGTCATACATCAGTTGATGTAGAAATAGCATCAAAACTTATTAAAGAGAACGGTTTTTCCTTAGGTCTGCAAATGATGACGGGTATGTATGGGAGTAATCCTGATTTGGACTTGGATACAGCAAGAAAAATCGCAAAGCTTTCCCCCGATACAGTAAGGGTTTATCCCACAATCACAATGAAGAACACTCCACTTGCACACCTTTACAATAGCGGAAAGTATGTTCCTTATGACGAAGAAACTACCGTTGGGGTCTGCTCAAATGTATTAAACCTTTTTTATGAGAATAAAATTGATGTTATAAGGGTTGGACTGCACTATTCCGACGACCTTGTAAACAATAGAATTGCAGGATATTATCACCCTGCATTCAGAGAGATATGCGAAAGTAAAATATTTTTCAATTTAGCATATAAAGAAATTTTAAAATATCCAAAAGGAAAATATATTGTTTTTGTAGCCAAAGGCTTTGTTTCAAAGGCTGTTGGGCAAAAAAAGAGCAATATAAAGAATTTTTTTCAGTCGGGTTATGATGTGAAGATTAAAGAAAATCCTAACTTAAAGGATTTTGAATTTATAATTGAAGTAGAGAAATGAGGTGACTTATGCTTCTCAAATCATTAGAATTACACGGATTTAAAACTTTTCCCGATAAAATAAAACTTACCTTTGACCACGGTATTACATCTATTGTAGGACCTAACGGTTCGGGCAAGAGTAACATAAGTGACGCAATCCGTTGGGTACTTGGCGAACAGTCTGCAAAAACCCTGAGATGTTCCAAAATGGAGGATGTTGTATTCAACGGTACTGATAAAAGGAAAAAGACAGGCTACGCCGAGGTAACCCTCACAATCGACAACAGTGACAGAGTGTTACAGTTTGACGGTGACGAGGTTGCCGTTACACGAAGATACTACCGCAGCGGCGAAAGTGAATATTTAATTAACAAAGCCACAGTCAGACTTCGTGACATCAACGAGCTTTTTATGGACACAGGTCTTGGTCGTGACGGATACTCAATGATAGGTCAAGGTAAAATTGACAGCATTGTTGCATCAAAAAGCGAAGAGAGAAGAGAAATTTTTGAGGAAGCCTCAGGAATTTCAAGATATAGATACAGAAAAACCGAAGCAGAGCGTAAGCTGAAAAACACAGAAGAGAACCTCATCAGACTTCGTGATATTGTAGGCGAGCTTGAAGGCAGAGTAGGTCCTCTTAAAACCCAGTCCGATAAGGCTGAAAGATTCCTTTTGCTGTCAGAGGAGAAAAAGGGTCTTGAAATTGCCCTTTGGCTTGATACTCTTAATAAATCCTCACAGGTTATCAGGGAACAGGAGGACAAAATCGACATTCAGCGTTCACAGTACGAGGACGCCGAAAGACAGCTTTCAAACATCAATGCGGAAACAGAGATGCTCTACCTTAGGAACGGAGAAATTTCTTCAAAAATCGACTCAATCAGGAGGAATATTTCTCACTTTGAGTCAGAGGTCAGCAGTAACAACGCATTGATTTCCGTTGCAGAAAACGACATTGACCATAACGAAGAAACCATTGAAAGACTTAACAGCGAGATTGAACAGCTTGATGTTAATTTTGCAGAGGTTGAAAGTCAAATTGAGGAGAAGAAAGAGCAGATTGAAAGTTTAAAGGTTAAAATTGAAGAAAAACAAAAGGAATACAACGATGTTTCAAGCGACCTTAACACAATCAGCATAAGCGCCTCACGAAGCGGAGATAAACTTCAGGAGCTTAATACAAAGCTATCAGAACTTTCTCAAAAGTCGGCTGACGCAAAGGTTGTACTGTTGACAAGTGATTCAACAATAAATGAACTTAACGATAGAATAAACGCATTAAAGATAAGTGCTGACGAAAAGAATACCGACCTTGTTTCCACAGAGGAAATGCTAAGGGATTATGAAATCAAGGGTAAAGAAACTGCCCAGAAGGTAGAGAGCGTTGGCAACACAATCAAAGGTCTTGAACTTAAACTTCAAAATCTACAAAACAAGAAGGAAACTCTGAAAACCGAGGCTGACAACCTTACCCTTGATTCACAGGAACTCCTTAGAAGAGCCAATATCCTTGAAGATTTAGAGAAAAATCTTGAGGGCTTTTCCCACAGCGTAAAGGCTGTTATGAATATGTCAAAGCAGGGAAAGCTTGGGGGTATTCACGGACCTGTTTCAAGAATAATCAATGTACCCCAGGAGTATGCTGTCGCCATTGAAACAGCCTTAGGCGGTGCAATGCAAAACATTGTAACAGGCAACGAGGAGGATGCAAAAAGGGCAATCAGAGCCTTAAAGGAAAACAAGGGTGGCAGAGCGACATTTTTGCCTATTGCCACTATTAAACCAAGAACACTAAACGAAAAGGGCATAGAAGATTGCTACGGCTTTGTAGGCGTTGCCTCAGACCTTTGCGACTGCAAAAATGAATACAAGGGAATACTTCAAAATCTCCTTGGTAAGATAGTAATTGCAGAGGAGCTTAACTCCGCCGTTTCAATAGCAAAAAAATATTCATACCGTTTCAGGGTTGTTACCCTTGACGGACAGGTTGTAAATGCCGGTGGTTCCTTAACTGGTGGTTCCCTCAACAAGAAAACAGGACTGCTTTCAAGAGCAGGAGAAATCGAGAAGTACCGAAACGAGGCAAACAAGCTTTCCGGGAAAGCAGATGATGCAAGAGAAAAATTTGAAAAATGCCAACAGGAGTACGGAAAATACGAGGCTGAACTCTTTGGTACAAGGACAGAGCTTTCCAACCAACAACAGGAGCTTATAAGACTTAGAACTGAATTCAAAGCCTGTCAAAACGAAGTGGAAAATCTTAAGGTGACAATAAAAAATATCCAAAATGAAATTGATGAGAATAATAAGAAAATCATTGATTTGCAGTCGGATAAAAACACCGCATCCACAGAATTGGATGGCCTTGAAAAAGAGATTGCAGAGATTGAAAAGACTATTTCCTCAATCACCGGCGACAGGCTTTCATTTACAGAACAGCGTGAAGAGCTTTCTGAAAAACTGCAAAATCTTCGACTTGAGATTGTTACATACGAAAAGGACTGCGAGGCATTGCAAAGTGAAATTATTATTTCTGAGAGCAATAATTCCGGTCAAAATATGCGAAAGGCAGACTTGAAAAGACAGATAGAGTCCGTCAATGCAAATATTGAGATAATAAAAAAGAAGATTGAAAACTACAAAAAAATCTCGAATACATACAAGGAAAAAATCCTTGAGGCACAGGATAGTATTGAAAAGCTGAATTCCGAAAGAGATGAATTTGAGAAAAAGACAGTAAATCTTCGTCAAAAGGAAAAGGACTTAAATTCCACAAGAGAAATTTCAGGCAGAGAGCTTGCAAGACTGGAAGAGCGAAAAATCAACCTTCAAAAGCAGTATGACGATATTATTTCAAAGCTTTGGGAGGAGTATGAGCTTAGCAAAAGGCAGGCAGAGGAAATCTCCATTGAAATTGACAATGTTCAAGAGGCTAAAAAGCGACTTAACGAAATTAAGTCAGGCATCAAGAGTCTTGGCTCCGTCAATGTTTCAGCTATTGAGGAATACAAAGAGGTTTCCGAAAGATACGAATTCCTCAGTGCTCAGGTTAATGATGTAGAAAAATCAAAGAGTGAAATCGAAAAGCTGATTAACAGCCTTACAAAGCAGATGAAAGAGGCTTTTGTAGAGAGCTTTTACGAAATCAACAAGAATTTCGGCGAAACCTTTAAGGAACTTTTCGGCGGAGGAACAGCATCTCTTAAGCTTGCCGACCCTGAGGATATTCTCAACAGCGGTATTGACATTATTGCTCAGCCTCCGGGAAAAATTGTTGTCCACCTTGAGGCTTTGTCCGGTGGCGAAAAAGCACTTGTGGCAATAGCGCTTTACTTCTCAATTATGAAGGTTCGTCCTGCTCCTTTCTGCGTAATGGACGAAATTGAGGCAGCCCTTGATGATGTAAATGTTGACAGGTTTGCCTCATATATGAGAAGACTTACGGAGAAAACACAGTTTATCCTAATCACCCACAGGCGTGGTACAATGGAAGAGGCTGATGTTCTCTACGGTGTTACAATGCAGGATGAGGGTATTTCTAAACTCCTTGAACTTCGTGCATCTGAGGTTGCATCAAAACTTGGTATGAAAGCAAATTAATTAACTATTAGTTACAGAGGTCATAATTATGGGACTATTTAAAAAAATCAAAGAGGGTTTAAAAAAGACAAGGGACAGCGTTGTGGGTCAAATTGACTCAATGCTGAAATCCTTTACAAAAATTGACGAGGAGCTTTTTGAGGAGCTTACAGAACTGCTTGTTATGGGTGATGTTGGAGTTACCACAGCGGAACAGATTACCGATGAGCTTAGAACAAGAGTTAAAAAGGAAGGCATAAAAGACCCTTCACAAATAAGACATCTTCTTGAAGACGTTGTTGCAGATATGCTCCGTGGTGACGAAGAACTTAAAATCAACACCAAGCCATCCATAATTCTTGTTATAGGAGTAAACGGTGTTGGAAAAACTACTACCATAGGCAAGCTGGCAAATAATCTTAGAAATCAAGGAAAGAGTGTACTTTTAGCCGCCGCCGATACCTTTAGAGCCGCTGCAATAGAACAGCTTGAGGTTTGGGCTGACAGAAGCGGATGCGACATTGTAAAGCAAAAGGAAGGCTCCGACCCAGCCGCAGTTATCTTTGATGCGATTTCAGCCGCCAAGGCGAGAAACACAGATGTAATCATCTGCGATACAGCAGGCAGACTTCACAACAAAAAGCACCTTATGGACGAGCTTGCCAAAATCGGCAGAGTTATCGACAGGGAATTGCCTGATGCTGACAAGGAATTTTTGCTTGTTCTTGACGCTACAACAGGACAAAATGCTGTTAATCAGGCACAGCAGTTCAGCAATGCAACAGGCATCACAGGTATTGTCTTAACTAAACTTGACGGCACTGCAAAGGGCGGTGTTGTACTTGCAATTAAGAACGGTCTGGGAATACCGGTAAAATATATCGGTGTGGGCGAACAGATTGACGACTTGCAGGAATTTGTACCTGAGGACTTTTCAAAGGCACTCTTTGATTTTGGAGAATAATAATGAAAGAATTTTTAATTGCATCAAACAATCAGCACAAGGTTGTTGAATTAAATAGAATATTAAATCCACTTGGTATAAATGCTGTTACTCCAAAGGAATGTGGTGTTGACCTTGGTGATGTTGAAGAAACAGGCACTACATTTGCCGAAAATGCTGAAATCAAGGCAATGTCAGCCTACAAAAAAACCTCTATGCCAACAGTAGCAGATGATTCAGGTCTAATGGTAGATGCCCTTGACGGCAGACCGGGAGTATATTCCGCAAGATATGCCGGAGAAAACGCAACAGACAAGGACAGATACACCAAACTCCTCCTTGAAATGAAAGATGTGCCTGATGACAAGAGAACAGCACATTTTGTTTCAAGCATATGCTGTATTCTTGATGATAAAACTATAATTAAGGTTGAGGGTACAGTAGAGGGGAAAATCGCTTACGCACCAAAGGGCGAGGACGGATTTGGATATGACCCTGTGTTCATCACCAAAAGCGGAAAAACCTTTGCACAGCTTTCCTCTGATGAAAAGGACGCAATCAGCCACAGAGGAAACGCACTTAGAAAACTTAAAGAAGAAATTATAAAGTATATTTAGTATATTTAGGAGAGCGTATGTTAAACGGAAAACAAAGAGCTTATTTAAGAAGTATTGCAAATACAATAGACACAATCCTTATTATCGGAAAGGGCGGTATTACTCAGCAGGTGATAAAACAGGCTGATGACGCACTAACTGCAAGAGAAATCATCAAGGGTAAGGTGCTTGAAAACAGTGACCTTACTTCCCGTCAGGTGGCTGATATGCTGTCAGAAGAGGTTTCATCAGATGTTGTTCAGGTAATCGGTTCAAAGTTTGTTCTTTACAGACCAAACCCTGACGAGCCACAAATTGTACTGCCAAAGGCTAAAAGATAAATGAATATTGCATTGTTTGGCGGTGCCTTTAACCCAATACACAAGGCACACATTTTACTTGCACAAAAGGCGATGGATGAGTTTAGTATTGACAAAACTATCCTTATGCCCACATTCGTAAGTCCCCACAAGGATACCACATCAAGAGTATCGTATTCTCACAGAATGACTATGTGTAGCCTTGCATCAAAAAGTGACAGCAGATTTATAGTGTCCGACTTGGAAAGTCATATTGAGGGTAAAAGCTACTCCTACAAAACCTTATCAATACTAAAAGAGGAGTACAAAAATGATAATCTGTTTATGATTATCGGAGCAGATATGTATATGTCCCTGCTTAAGTGGAAAAATCCACAGGCGATATTTTCCCTTGCATCAATAATAACCTGCCCAAGAGATAATGACAATTATAATTCTTTAATAGAATATTCAAAGGTATTGAAAAAAGAGGGTTGCTCTTCATTTATTCTTAAAGAACCCATTATGCAACTTTCTTCAACCTATATAAGAGAGAATGTTTCTTTGGCGAATAAACAGGATTATCTTGATAAATCCGTTTATGAATATATTGTAAAAAATAAACTGTACGGGGTGAAGTGATGGATATTAACTACCTAAAAAGTCTTATTAAACCCAGAATGGGTGAATACCGCTACATTCATTCTGTAAATGTTTCAAAAAAAGCGGTTGAGCTTGCCAAAATTTACGGTTGTGATATTGAAAAGGCTATGATTGCCGGTATGCTTCACGACATAACAAAAGAAACCCCTGTGGAGGAACAGTTGAAAATAATCACAGAGGGTGGTATAATTTTGGATGATGTTGAAAAAAGCAGTTCAAAGCTGTGGCATCCGATTTCAGGCTCTGTATATATCCGTGACACAGTGGGAATAACTGACAGTGATATTATCAATTCGGTAAGATTCCACACTACAGGTAGGGCAGGTATGTCTTTGCTTGAAAAAATTATTTTTGTTGCCGACTTTACCGGTGACGAACGAAACTATAACGGCGTTGAAATTATGAGGGAAAAATCCCTTCGCAGTCTTGAAGAGGCAATGCTGTATGGTTTGCAGTTTACTATAAACGATTTGTCAAAGAGGATGATGACTATTCATCCAAACGCTTTGGCGTGCTATAATGAATTAATTTTAAAGGATGAAATGAATGGAAACTAAAGAACAGGCAAAATTAATTGCCAAGGCATTAGACGACAAAAAAGGTCTTGATATTAAGATTATAAAAATTTCCGATGTATCTGTACTTGCTGATTATATGGTAATCGCAACAGGTACAAGCTCAACCCATGTAAAAGCTCTGGCAGATGAGGTTGAATATCAGCTTGACGAGGCAGGATTTTCCGTTAGCCACATAGAGGGTCACAGGGGCAACGGATGGATTTTGCTTGACTATATTGACATTATTGTTCATATTTTCGACGACGATTCCCGTGAGTACTACGACCTTGAAAGATTGTGGGAAGACGGTACTGTAATGGAATTTGAAGATATGAATTAACGGAGGGGAAGACATTGAAATATAATCACAGAGAAATTGAACCAAAATGGCAAAAAATTTGGGAAGAAAAGGGATGTTTCCACGCAGAGGAAAACAGCGACAAAGAAAAATTCTTTGCCCTAATTGAGTTCCCATATCCATCAGGACAGGGACTCCACGTAGGTCACCCAAGACCATACACAGCACTTGATGTTGTTTCAAGAAAGAGAAGACTTCAAGGCTACAATGTTCTTTATCCAATAGGCTGGGATGCCTTTGGACTTCCAACAGAGAACTACGCAATCAAAAACCACATTCACCCTGAAGAGGTTACAAAGAGGAATGTTGCTCGCTTTAAAAAGCAGATTCAGTCACTTGGTATTTCCTTTGACTGGAGTAGAGAAATTAACACCACCGACCCTGACTACTACAAGTGGACACAGTGGATTTTCCTCCAACTCTTCAAAAAGGGTCTTGCATACAAAAAAGAGATGGCTGTTAACTGGTGTACTTCCTGTAAATGTGTTCTTGCAAACGAAGAGGTTGTTAACGGTGTTTGCGAACGCTGTGGCAGTGAGGTAGTAAGAAAGGTTAAGTCACAATGGATGCTTAAGATTACCGAGTATGCCGACAGACTTATAAGTGACCTTGATTTGGTTGACTATCCCGACAGAGTTAAGGCACAGCAGAAAAACTGGATTGGCAAGTCCACAGGTGCTGAGGTTGACTTCAAAACTACTGAGGGTGATATTCTCACAGTATATACAACAAGATGTGATACACTCTTTGGCGCTACATATATGGTAATTTCACCTGAGCATCCTTGCATCGAAAAGTGGAGTGACAAGATTGCAAATATTGACGAGGTAAAGGCTTATCAGGCAGAGGCATCTAAAAAGTCCGACTTTGAAAGAACAGAGCTTGTTAAGGAAAAAACAGGTGTCCTAATTGACGGTGTTAAGGCAGTAAACCCTGTTAACGGAAAGGAGATACCTATCTTTGTTTCCGACTATGTTCTTGTTTCATACGGTACAGGTGCAATTATGGCTGTTCCTGCTCACGATACACGAGATTGGGAGTTTGCAAAGAAGTTTAATCTTCCTATCATTGAGGTTGTTAAGGGCGGAAAAGATGTGCAGGAGGAGGCATTTACCGACTGTGCAACAGGGGTTATGGTAAACTCCGACTTCTTAACAGGTCTTTCCGTAGAAGATGCCAAGAAAAAGATGATTTCCTGGCTTGAAGAAAATGGTGTAGGCAGGGCAAAGGTTAACTACAAACTCAGGGACTGGGTATTCTCCCGTCAGAGATACTGGGGCGAGCCTATTCCTATTGTTCATTGTGACAAATGCGGTTATGTTCCAATTCCTGAAAGTGAGCTTCCTCTAAAGCTACCTATGGTTGATTCCTATGAGCCAACCGACACAGGGGAATCACCACTTTCAAAAATGACAGATTGGGTAGAAACCACCTGTCCTCACTGCGGTGGCAAGGCTTACAGAGAAACCGACACTATGCCACAGTGGGCTGGTTCTTCATGGTACTTCCTAAGATATATGGATCCACACAATAATGAGGCTCTTGCAAGTAGAGAGGCACTAGAGTACTGGTCACCTGTTGACTGGTACAACGGCGGTATGGAGCATACAACACTTCACCTCCTTTACAGCCGTTTCTGGCATAAATTCCTCTACGACATCGGTGTTGTTCCAACTCCCGAACCATACGCAAAGCGTACAAGCCACGGTATGATTTTGGGCGAAAACGGGGAAAAGATGAGCAAATCCCGTGGCAATGTTGTAAACCCCGATGAAATCGTTGAACAGTACGGTGCCGATACAATGCGTATGTACGAAATGTTCATCGGTGACTTTGAAAAGGCAGCTCCCTGGAGTGCATCAAGCATTAAGGGTTGTAGAAGATTCCTTGAAAGATACTATAATCTTCAGGAAAAGCTCATTGATGGTGACGCAATCAGACCCGAGCTTGAATGTGCTTTCCACAAGACCATTAAAAAGGTTGGAGAGGATATTGAAAACATCAAGTTCAACACAGCTATTGCCGCCCTTATGGCACTTATGAACGACATTAGTGCAGTTGGCAACATCAATAAAAAGGAATATGCAATCTTCACTATTCTTCTAAATCCATTTGCACCTCATATTACAGAGGAGGTTTGGGAAAACTGTTCACTTGAGAGCGGTATTGTAGCAGAACAAAGCTGGCCTAAGTTTGATGAATCCAAGTGCAAAGAGGAGCAAATTGAAATTGTTGTTCAGGTTAACGGAAAAATCAAAGCAAAGCTTATGATTCCTGCCGACGCTGAACAGAGTGAGGCAATTTCACTTGCGAAAGCAGATGAAAATGTTCAGAAAGCCGTTGAGGGTATGAACATCATCAAGGAAATCTATGTAAAGGGCAGACTTGTTAACATCGTTGTTAAGCCTTAAAATAACATTTTTCTACTAATATTTATATTTTCCTTGACAAAGATTGCTATTGATTGTATAATCATTATTGCGATTAAGCAAATATTACCCATGCCATGTGGCAGATGGGAGGGAAATATAAATGGCAGAAGTAAGATTAAAAGAAAATGAATCTCTTGAAAGCGCTCTGAGAAGATTTAAAAAGCAGTGTGCAAGAGCCGGCGTTATCGCTGAGGTTCGCAAGAGAGAAGCTTATGAGAAACCTTCAGTTAAGCGTAAGAAAAAATCTGAAGCAGCTCGTAAGAGAAAGTATAAGTAATATATGCTTAAAGGCGGACAGTTTAATATACTGTCCGCATTTTATTTTTGAAAGGTTTTTGCTATGAAAAAGATTTTAGTAATTCTCGGTCCAAATCTTAATATGGTTGGAATCAGAGAAAAATCAATATATGGCGCTGAAAATGCCGATACTATTAACGAGGATATTTTAGCCTTTGCAAAAGATGCCGGTTTTAATTGTGATATTTACCAGTCAAATCACGAGGGAGACCTTATTGACAAAATTCACTCTACACTTGGAAATTACGACGGTGTTGTACTAAATGCAGGTGCATTAACTCATTACAGCTATGCCCTCAGGGATGCTATTGCATCTGTTGAACAGGTGCCTTTTGTTGAGGTTCATATGTCCAACGTGCACAAAAGAGAGGAGTTTCGCCATAAGTCTGTAATTTCAGAGGTTTGCGTAGGTGTTATCTGCGGATTTGGTAAGGACAGCTACAGACTTGGTATTGAGGCACTTAAGGGTATGATTTAATGGACTGTTACAAAAACAGAATAGAAAGACTAAAAGAAAAGGCAGGAAACTCTGCTTTTCTTATCACTGACGACAAGAATATTTACTACTTTACCGGTCTTTGGGACAGCAACGGTTATCTTCTTGTAACGCAAAATGAAGCATACCTCTTTGTTGACTTCAGATACGGTGAAGTGGCAGAAAACACAGTTAATTCCGCCAAAGTCATAGTTTTTTCAAAGCTGTATGAGGAGATTAATAATGTCCTCAAAACAGAAAATGTACAAAATTGCTTTGTGGAAACAAACAAGGTGACTATGGCAGACTTTTCTGTTTTTAGGGAAAAACTAAACTCTCAAATCAGTGGTGATAATACCCTTGATGAAATTATTAAGGATATGAGAATAGTCAAGGACGATTACGAAATTACCCTTTTGCAAAAGGCTCAGAATATTGCTGAAAAGGCATACAAAAAGGTTTTGCCTATGGTAAAACCCGGTGTGTCAGAAAGGGAAATATCTGTTGAGCTTGAACATCAAATGAAACTGTTGGGTGCTCAAGATGTTTCCTTTGACCTTATCACCATAACAGGCAAAAAGACATCCTTGCCCCACGGTGTACCCTCAAACGACAAGATAAGCAACGGGGACTTTTTCACCTTTGACATAGGTGCAACCTTTATGGGGTACCACAGCGATATGACCCGCACCGTTGCAGTGGGCAGTGCAACTGATGAGATGAAAAGGGTTTATGACATTGTGCTAACCGCTCACAAAAAGGCATTAAGTGCAGTAAAGCCGGGAGTCCGCTCCTGTGACATTGACAAAATCGCAAGAGATTATATCTATGAAAATGATTACGAGGGGTGCTTTGGACACGCCACAGGTCACGGTGTAGGACTTGATATTCACGAATATCCAACGGTTAGTACAAGGTGTGAAACTGTACTTAAAGAGGGTATGGTTATAACAATAGAACCGGGAATTTACCTTAAAGGGAAATTCGGCGTTAGGATAGAGGACAACGTTGTTGTAACGGGGGATGGATGCAGAAGTTTTGCGTCTATTCCTAAAGAATTAATAATTCTGTAAAAAGTGGTTGCTTTTTATTGGTTTTGAATGTATAATGTAATTGATATTTGTGCGTTATTACGCATTTAAAAAGAAGATTTAGGAGGATTACCAATGATTTCAGCAGGTGATTTTAGAAACGGTATTACTTTTGAAATGGACGGACAGGTTGTTCAGGTTGTTGAATTTCAGCATGTTAAGCCAGGTAAAGGTGCCGCTTTCGTTAGAACAAAGTATAAGAATGTTATGACAGGTGCAGTGGTTGAAAAGTCCTTTAACCCTAACGACAAGTACCCAACAGCATTTATCGAAAGAAAAGATATGGAATACAGCTACGAGGACGGCGGTCTTTACTACTTTATGGACACAGAAACCTGGGAGTCTATTCCAATCAGCGCAGACCAGTTAGGCGATTCCTTTAAGTTTGTTAAGGAAAATATGGTTTGTAAGATTCTTTCCTACAAAGGCAAGGTATTCGGCATTGAGCCACCAAACTTTGTAGAACTTCAGGTTACAAAGACTGACCCCGGCTTTAAGGGTGACACAGCTACAAACGCAACTAAGCCTGCAACTCTTGAAACAGGTGCAGAGATCAAGGTTCCATTGTTTATCGACGAGGGTGAAGTTATCCAAATCGATACAAGAACCGGCGAATATATGGGTAGAGCATAATGAGAATGACTGAAAAAATTGCCTATATCAAAGGACTTGCAGAGGGTCTTGAGCTTGATAACAGCAAAAGTGAAGTAAAGATTATTAACCAAATTCTTGAACTTCTTGACCAAATGGCAGCAGAAGTTGAGGAACTTCAGGATTGCTACGACGACGCTGTTGATGTTGTTGACGCTATCAACGACGACCTTTCCGACTTGGAAGAATATGTCTATGATATAGAGGATGATGATGACGACTCCTGCGGTGACTGTTGTTCCTGCGGTGACTGTGATGACGACGAGGAAAATCCTCTTTACGAAATAACCTGTCCACAGTGTGACTCA
>JBJEOZ010000229.1:0-17982 GCA_051880975.1 Ruminococcus sp. | reverse complement strand
CTTTCACTATATACAACAAAGAAAATTCAAAAAATGGGACAGATTTTTGAAAAAAATTTAAAATTTTTTCTGTTTTCTCGGAAAGTTACTCTTTTTTATAAAAAACTATCTAAACGGTATTGACAAATGCAATTATTGTAAATATAATATGAATACATTAACATATGTTCATATATTCATATGTTTTATGAAACTGCCGTATTGGCAGACAGAAAGGAATGATTTTATGTATTTAGAATTGAAAGATATAAAGAAGTCCTTTGGTGAGGGCGACAGTCGCACAGAGGTTTTAAAGGGCATCAGCTTCAGTGTGGAAAAGGGCAATATCTGTGTTCTTTTAGGCCCCTCGGGTTCCGGCAAGTCAACCTTGCTGAATATTATAGGGGGAATTGAAACAGCCGACAGCGGTGTGATAAAAATCGGCGACGACAAGGTGGAGGAGATGAACGAAAAACAGCTTTCCCTTTACCGCCGTAAGCATTTGGGTTATGTATTCCAGTCCTACAACCTGATTCCTAATTTGACTGTTAAGGAAAATATTGAGGTTGGTGCATACCTTAGCGACAATCCCCTTCCCATAGATGATTTGCTGAAAACTCTGGGACTGTGGGAGCACAGAGATAAGATACCCAACCAGCTTTCCGGCGGTCAGCAACAGAGGACAGCCATTGGCAGAGCCATAGTGAAAAATCCCGATATTTTGCTTTGTGATGAACCAACCGGTGCTTTGGATTACAAAACCTCAAAAGAAATTTTAAAGCTGATTGAGGATATTAACAAGAAATTCGGCAATACAGTCATACTCATAACCCACAACGATGCAATTAAAAATATGGCTGACAGAGTTGTTAAACTGCGTGACGGTGCAGTAAGGCACAACGACATAAATAAAAATAAGATTTCAGCAGTTGAGCTGGATTGGTAAGGTGATTTGTTATGAAAAATCCTCTATACAAAAGAATAAAACGAGAGCTTAAACAGGATATGGGAAAGTACATTGCGCTTTTTCTGTTCCTCTGCCTCACAGTTGGATTTTGCTCCGGATTTATTGTTGCAGACGGAAGTATGAATCGGACTTATAATGAAAGCTTTGAAAAGTACAATGTTGAGGATGGGCACTTTTCCTTATCACGTCCTGCCGGCAAAAAGCTGATTTCGGATTTGGAAAGTAAAGAGGATATTACAATTTATCCTTTATTCTATAAAGATGTAGAAACAAAAGACGGTTGTACGGTGAGGATATATAAAAACCGTGACAAGGTGAATTTGGTTGATGCTTTAGAGGGCAAATTGCCTGCCCATAATGAGGAAATCGCCATTGACAGACTTTTTGCAGAAAATAATCAGCTGTCCACAGGGGATTTTATTAGGCTTGGAAACAAAGATTTCAAAATTTCAGGACTTGTTGCCCTTACGGATTACAGCGCATTGTTTAAGAACAATACGGATATGATGCTGAACGCACAGAACTTTGCTGTTTCTGTTGTGAATGACACAGGCTTTGATGACATTTTAAACAGCAATCAGGTTTATTGCTATGCCTGGACTGACAACAACCAATCATTAGATGAAGAAGATATTGACAGTAAGGCAAAGGATATAGAAGAGGAGCTTTTTAAAAGCGGAGTTTTGACAGACTTTGTAAAGCAGTCGGAAAATCAGGCTATTACATTTGCCGGAGAAGATATGGGCAAGGATAAGGCAATAATACAATGGCTGTTATATATTGTAATGGCTGTGATGGCTTTTGTATTCTCGGTTACAACACGAAATACGGTGGAACAGGAATCCTCTGTAATCGGCACTCTGAGGGCGTCGGGATATACAAAAAAAGAAATGATGTGCCACTATATGATTCTGCCCATTATGGTTACTTTGACGGCGGCAATAGCAGGTAATGTGGTGGGTTATACCTTTATGAAGGATATTATTGCACAGATGTATTATCACAGCTACTCCTTAACATCATATCAAACCATATGGAGCAGTGAGGCATTTGTAAAAACCACCATTGTCCCTGTGTTAATCATTATTGCTGTCAATGTTTTGGTGCTTATTTCAACCTTGTCATTGCCACCGCTAAAATTTTTAAGGCACGAACTGAAAAGGACGAAAAAGAAAAAGGCGGTTAAGCTCCAAGGCAAAAAGTTTTTTACAAGGTTTCGCATCAGAATAATTTTGCAGAACAAGTCAACATACTTTATGATGTTTGTAGGTGTGTTCCTTGCAAGTGTACTTTTGGTGTTTGGACTTATGATGTCACCATTGCTTAACAATTTTAAGGAGGAAATTACACAGTCCAAAATTGCAAACTACCAGTATATTCTAAAAACTCCTGTTGAAACAACTGACAAAAATGCCGAGAAATACTGTGTTTGTTCCTTGGAAAATGAAAAGGGTGAGGAAATAACTGTGTACGGCATCAGAGAAAACTCCAAATATCTGAAAAACCTTGACTTTTCAGAGGACAAGGATATGGTAGTTTTGTCCGACGGACTTATGGAAAAATACGGCGTCCCTAAAGGTGAAAAATACACCCTTAGGGAAAAGCACAGCAACAAAAAATACACATTTGATGTTCAGGACAGCTATCATTACCCTGCAACACTAAGCGTGTTTATGTCAATGGAAAAGTTTACTAAGACCTTTGATGTGCCAAAAGATTATTTCAGCGGATATTTTTCAAACGATAAGATAAATGACATTGACAAAGCATATATAGCGTCAACAATTACCGAAGATGATTTAACCGTTATTGCCCGCCAGCTTGAGGATTCTATGGGCTTTATGTTCCCTATGATAGGCGTTTTCTCGGTAATTATGTTTGTTATAGTGATATATCTTCTTGCCAAAATCGTAATTGAAAAGAATTCTCAGTCAATTTCAATGGTTAAAATTCTGGGATATAGCGACGGTGAGGTGAGCAGACTGTATAACAGGGCAACTGGTATAGTTATAGTAATTTCCCTGCTTATCAGCGTTCCTCTGTGTGAGCTGACCATAAGGGCGATTTATTACGCTCTTATGCAGGAGTTTAACGGTTGGCTCACCTACTACATTGCACCGTATGTTTATCCGGCAATGATTATTATGGGGATTTTGTGCTACGGTGTGGTTAATTTTATTCAGCT
Source organism: Ruminococcus sp. (assembly GCA_051880975.1). GTDB lineage: Bacteria > Bacillota > Clostridia > Oscillospirales > Acutalibacteraceae > Ruminococcoides. The sequence continues at coordinate 14,851 of JBJEOZ010000229.1, read as the reverse complement.
TAACAGGATTAAAAAAATTCCTATGTCACAGGCACTTAAAAATGTGGAATAAAATTCAGGTGACTGTCAAAGGTTTATAACCGGCTACGGCTATTTGCTCACATATGCTATTCCGCAGGAGTTTGTTCCTATGTGACTTCCTATTACTGCTCCGGCGTTTACAAGGCTGTGGTTGTTGATGTTGTAACCGGCTTCCATAATGGACTCCTTTAGCACAACACCCTGGTGGTGAAGGTGGGTGTACATTATGTGGAATGGGTATTTTAGGTCGGGTTTGTTGTGGTTAAGTCGGCTTATGATGTAGTTCATTCCCCTTTTCATACCAATGCTTTTGTGGGTCAAAACCACCTTGCCCTTTTCCATAGTTATAACAGGCTTGATGTTGGCAACAGAGCCGATTTTCGCCTTAGAGGAGGATATTCTTCCTCCCTTTTGCAGAAATTCAATGTTGTCTATACAGGCATACAGCTTGATTTTATGCTTTAGATTTTCAAGGTGATTGTAAATTTCCGACGCACATTTCCCCTGATTACGCATTTTTACAGCCTCCTCCACCAAAATTCTCTCGCCGGCAGAGGCACTTTGGCTGTCTATGATATAACAGTTTTTGCGGTTTCTTGAAAAATATTTTACACTCTGATATGTTCCGCTTAGGTGTGAGGACAGAAAAATTCCAACAATTTGGTCGTTTGGCGGAATTTTGTTAAATGTATCCTCAATCAGCTTTGGCGAGGGCAGGGAAGTCTTTGGGTGTGCGTCCTGCATAGTAAGAAGATTGTAAAAAATCCTCTTTGTCAAATTTACATTCTCCTTGTAGTGGACATTGCCAAAGGAAACAGTCAGAGGTATAGCCTCTATGTCCAGCAGAGATATTTCAAGTGGCTCAAAATCGGCGGCAGAATCGGTTATTATCCTTACCATAAGGTTCCTCCAAAAAGTGTTCTGTATATTATATTGCCCCGAAAAATCACCAATAATCAAAAAGCCTTGACCGTCAATAAGTCAAGGCTTTCTAAATATGCTTTTGGAATGTTTATTCTTAAAATTTTACAGCTTTTCTACCTCATCAAGCCAAATTCTTGCACTGGAATCCGTTGGCATTCGCCAGTCGCCCCTTGGAGAAAGGCAGACAGAGCCAACCTTTACGCCGTCAGGCAGACAGCTCCTTTTAAACTGCTGTGTGAAAAATCTTCTGTAAAATGTTTTCAGCCACTTTTTAATGGTGTCCTTGTCAAATTCGCCCTGAAAGGCGGTACAGGCAAGGCTGAAAATCTTTTCAGGCTTAAAGCCAAAGCGTAGAACATAGTACAGGAAGAAGTCGTGTAGGATATACGGCCCAACCTTTTCTTCTGTCTTTTGTGCTATTTTTCCGTCCTTTGTAGGGGGCAACAGCTCGGGGGAGATAGGTGTGTCAATAATATCCTCCAAAATTTCCGTACCCTCTGCAAAGATGTTGTTCTTTGCAACAGCGTCAATCATCCACTTAATAAGTGTTTTTGGGATAGAGGCGTTCACACCGTACATTGACATATGGTCGGCATTGTAGGTGCACCAGCCAAGGGCAAGCTCCGACAAGTCCCCTGTGCCAACAACAATTCCTCCAACCTTGTTGGCTACATCCATAAGCACCTGTGTTCTTTCCCTTGCCTGAACATTCTCGTAGGTGATGTCGTGTACATTTTCGTCGTGACCTATGTCCTTCATATGCTGACGACAGCTGTCGGCAATAGGGATTTCCATCAGGGTTACGCCAAGGGCTTTCATTAGGCTTATTGAGTTGTTGTAGGTGCGGTCGGTTGTGCCAAAGCAGGGCATTGTAACCCCCACAACATCAGTCATTGGCTTATTCATTCTCTTTGCAGTTTCAGCACATACAAGGAGAGCAAGGGTTGAGTCCAGTCCTCCGCTTACACCAACAACCATTTTTCCGCCGATTACGGAAATTCGCTTTTTCAGTCCCTCCACCTGCATTGAGAAGATTTCCATACATCTCTTTAGCTTTTTGCTGTTGTCGGCAGGTACGAAAGGAGTTTTATATACAGGGTAGTATTCCCCATTTGCTATAGAGTTCTTTATCTTTTCGTCCTCACAACAACCTGAACAATAAGCATATCCCATATTGTCAGTAAATTTCTGGTAAAATACCTGACAGTCCTTAAAGGACTTGTTTTTTCTGCGGTCAGCTCTTATTTTGCCAAGGTCTGTGTCGCAGATTAACAGGTAGTCGTTGTCGATAGTCTTTTGATTTTCTTTGAGAATAGTTCCGTTTTCGCTGATGATGGAGTGACCGCTGTAAATCAAATCCTGGGTGCTTTCTCCCGAACCGGCGGAGCAGTAAACATAGGTGCAGATGTTACTACCGCTAAACTGCTTTACCATTGAACGGAGATATTCACCCTTGCCGATTGTTGCGTTGCTGGCGGATAGGTTAAATATAATTTCCGCACCGGCAAGTGAAAGCATTGCTGACGGTGGCACAGGCGCCCACAAATCCTCGCAGATTTCCACACCGAATTTGCAGTACCCGTTGTCAAAAATCATATTTCCAAATGAAACATCCTCGTAACCGGCAAAATCAAAGTAGGAATAAGAGATAGGATTTCCGGTAAAGCTCTTTAGGTCGGTGCTTGAGCTGAACCACCTTTTCTCGTAAAACTCGTTGTAGTTTGGCAAAAAGGTCTTTGGCACAATGCCTAAAATTTCACCCCTTGCTATTACAACACCGCAGTTGTAAAGCTGACCGTTAAACTGAACAGGACAGCCTACAATGAATGTTCCGTACAGCTTTTTTGATTTTTCCGTAATCTTCCTTACGCCCTTTTCTGCATTTTCAAGCAGTTCCTGCTGAAAGAACAAATCCTGACAGGTGTAGCCTGTTACGGAAAGCTCAGGGAAAACAGTGATGTCCACCCTTTCCCTGTCTGCCATTTCCATCATTTTTATGTGTTCTTCAACATTCTTTTTGGTGTCTGCAACGGTTGTGTTAATCACAGCCGAGGCTACCCTTACAAAATCGTTCATATATACACTTCCAAAGTTTTATTGTATTATTATAATCATATTTGTTGTTTTTATTAAAGGGGCAGAAAAACTGCCCCTTATAGTTACATATTTGTACCCTAAAAACTTACCTATAATGTGACAGGAAGTTTTTGTTGTAGTTTTCGTAGTCGTTAAAGCTTGCCTCTGCCTCGCTTTGGCTCTTGACAGTACCCTTGTACCATGACTGGCTTTCGTAGTAAGCCTGAATTGAGGCTGTTTTGAAGATATAGCCGTGGTGGGCGTAGATGTCGTTGATAACGCTTTGTACTGTGTCGGCAGAAAGACCTGCTACATCACTTTCGTCAAAGTATCTTGTTGATGCTCCGCTGTAATCAATGTAACCCACAGGAGCCTGTGTTTCAGGCTCATAGTACTGAGTTGTCGGCTCATAATAAACGGTGGTAGGTTCATAATATTCTGTGGTGGTAGGTGATTGTGTTGCCTTTTTCTTCGTGGTAGAAGGCGCAGTTGCCTTTTTGGTGGTAGAGGTTTTATCTCTAAATGAAAATGTTACTGATTCCGAAATTGAAACGGTAGGCTCCTTAAAGGTTGCCTGTGTGGTGGATTCTGAATCCTTGTTGTTGGAGTCACATCCCACAAATGTAAGGAATGTAACAAATGCCAGTAGTATTGGGAGTATTGTAAATAATTTTTTCATAGTGACCTCCTTATCCTAATACCTTTATAGTTTTTAATTGGTTATTAGCGTTATGACAATTTTCTACACCTTTACTTTACCAAATAACAATTATTTAGTCAATATTTTAAGATAATTATTCCAAAAATGTAATTAACACTTGTAATTTATACCCCAAATGTATTAAAATCATATCAGTTATATTTTATTTACTCAAGGTTCGGGAGGAAACAGATATGCATGTGGTTGTTATCGGTGCCGGTAAGATAGGAAAGTTCCTTATCAGCAGTCTTAGAGAAGAAGGCCATGATGTTGTTGTAGTTGATATAGACGAGCAAAGAGTTGACAGAATTGTTGAAGAGCAGGATGTTAACGGAATTTGTGGCAACGGAACACATTATGATGTGCTTAGGGAGGCGAATATTCAAAACGCCTACCTTGTTATAGCCACCACACTTTCCGACGAGATAAACATACTCTCTTGTCTTATAGCCAGAAAAATGGGTGCAAGACACGCTATTGCAAGGGTGCGTGGACCTGAATATGTTAATCAGATTGACTTTATGAAGAACGAACTGCGCATATCAATGATGGTTAATCCCGATATGAGCGTTGCAAATGAAATATCCCGTATTTTGAAATTTCCTGCCGCCACCAATTACGAAACCTTTGCAAACGGCAGAATTGATATGGTTGAGGTGAAGGTCAAGGACGATAGCGACATAATTGACAAGCCTATATACGAAATTTCCCGTATGTACGGCAATCAGTTTTTGATTTGTGCTGTTCGCCGAAATGAAGATGTGTTTATTCCAAACGGTAATTTTGTTATCCGTGAAAAGGACAGCATCTACATCTGCGGTTCGCACAAGACCATTGAAAATATCCTAAAGGGAATGAAAATTCTCAAGCACAGGATAAAAAATGTTATGATAATAGGCGGTTCACGAATTGCCCACTACCTTACAATGATACTTATGAAAATGGGTATGAATGTGACTGTAATTGAGAAGAATAGGGAAAGGTGCAAGTTCCTTGCAGACCATTTACCTGACGCAAGAATTGTCCTTGGCAATTCCGCCGACCACAAGCTTTTGATAGAAGAGGGTATTGCAAACAGTGACGCTGTGGTAAACGTTACCGATAGTGACGAGGGTAACTTCCTTGTGGCTATGTACGCCCAAAGCTTTAATGTGAAAAAGCTGGTTACAAAGATAAACGAGCCGGAGTTTTATCAGCTTTACAACAAAATTATGGGTGAAAGTGCCATATCTATGAGCCAAATAACCTCTTCAATAATTGTAAAATATATGAGAGCCAAGCTGAATGCAGAGGGAGAGGAAATCAAAAATCTGTATAAGCTGATGGATGGCAGAATTGAGGCAATAGAATTTGTTGCACAGGGCAATAAGGACTATATTGGAGTTCCCATAAAGGAGCTTAAATTTAAAAAAGATATACTTATAGCCGCAATCAGCAGAAAAAAGATGATTATTTTCCCAACAGGTGATGATACAATACAGGAGAGTGACTCTGTAATTATTGTTACAAAGGGCAAGGCTATTCGTTCATTAGAGGATATATTTGTATGAACTATCGTGCAGTAATTAATATTTTAGGCAAAATTATGTTCCTTGAGGGGGCGCTTATGACTCTGCCCCTGATAGTAGCCATAATTTACGGAGAAACAAGTACATACATTTCTTTCATTATCCCCATTTGTATTCTGCTTGGTATTGGGTTGATTTTCGGAATAAAAAAGCCGAAAAATACTATGCTCCTTGCAAGAGAGGGACTGGCAATCTGCGGTCTTGCCTGGATTTTTATGTCACTTTTCGGTTGTTTGCCCTTTGTTATTTCGGGTATGATACCAAACTATTTGGACGCATTTTTTGAAACTGTGTCGGGATTTACCACAACAGGCTCAACCATTATGACAAAAATCGAGGGCAACCCCCTGGGACTTCTGTTTTGGAGGAGTTTTACCCACTGGATTGGCGGTATGGGTGTTCTCACATTTTTAATGGCAGTTGTGCCACAGGGTGACGGTCAGTCAATGCACCTTATGCGTGCAGAGGTGCCGGGACCAAAGGCGGGAAAGATTGTGAGCAAAATGACTGACACAGTGAGGATACTCTATGTCCTTTACTTCGTCTTAACCGTTGCGGAGATTGTTTTCCTTATGTTCTCCGACATTGGCTTTTACAACAGCGTTGTCACAGCCTTGGCAACAGCCGGTACAGGAGGATTTTCTGTAAAGGACGCATCTATTGCAGGGTACAACAGTCCGTATGTTGAATATGTTGTGGCGTCATTTATGATGCTGTTCGGCGTAAACTTTAACCTATATTTCTTCCTGATTATGAGGAAGTTTGGCGCTGTGTTTAAGGATGAGGAGTTCAGAGCTTACATCTGTATAGTAGCATCAAGCGTGGGGTTAATTGTCATTAATCTCCTCACCACATCTCAGGTTGCCTTTGAAAAGGCATTCAGAGATTCCTTCTTTACCGTCACATCAATTATAAGTACCACAGGCTTTGTTACGGCGGATTTTGAACAGTGGTCAATTTTTGCCAAGATAATCCTTGTTTTGCTTATGTTTGTAGGCTCAATGGCAGGCTCAACAGGTGGCGGAATTAAGGTCAGCCGAATAATCATTTATTTCAAACAGATGATTAACGATTTAAGGCAGATGATTCGCCCCCGTCAGGTTATGAGCGTTAGGCTGAACAAAAAAAGTGTTGACAACAGCATACTAAAGGGTATCAACACATATCTTGTTATCTATGTTTTTATTATAATTACAAGCGTTTTGCTTGTCAGCATTGAGGGTGAAAGTCTGGTTACAACCTTTACCTCTGTTGTTGCCTGTATTAACAACATAGGCCCCGGTATGGAGGATGTTGGTGCGACAGCAAACTTTGCCCATATGAGTGTGCTGAGCAAAATTGTCCTTAGCTTTGATATGCTCGCCGGCAGACTTGAAATTTTCCCAATGATGATACTGTTTATACCGTCCCTGTGGAAAAGGCATTGATAAAAAATGATAAAAATAACGGCTGTGAAATTGTTAATTCAATCTCACAGCCTGTTTTTTTGCCTAAAGCAAATCGTTGATTACAGAGTATTAGCACCTAAAATCCTCTCTGTCACGTCTATCAGTTTTTCCTCAAATTCATGATCCTCGCTGCAAACAGAAAGCTGATAACCCTCTATATTGTATTCCTTAAAGTAATATGGGTTGTTGTTGATGTTTTGCTCTACCCTGATGTCACCGCCGTTAAGGTTTATACTTGTTTTGCGAAGATTTCTTCCAATACCGGTGCCGATACATTTCAGGAAAGCCTCTTTCAGCGTCCACAGCCTTGTAAAGGTTCTGTCGGGGTCGTAGCTTTGGTCTATCTGTATGTTTTCCTCAAGTGTAAAGAATTTTGAGGCTATCTTCCTTCTGCCCCTTTGCAAAAGCTCAATGTCAACTCCCACAGGCTCGTTAGAAACGGAAAGCACTACATATCTTCCGCTGTGGCTGATGTTGAACTGTGTTTCCAAAGCCTGCGGTTTTCCCCCTATGCCGTAGGAGGTTATGTCCCCCACAAAAGTTTTGATAAGAAGCCCTGCCCCAAGGGATTGCTTTTGAGGGGTGTTCTTTGGAAGTCGCAAAATCTTTTTTCTACGCTCCTTGTCAACGGTGTCAAGCTTTTTTTCAAAAAGCTCCCTGTTGTCAAGGGCATCTGTGTTCAAAATATAAGTTTTAACCATGAAAAATCACGCCTTTGTGAGATTATTTCTTATCAACTGAATTTGTTAAGGGTTTCTTATAATTTCCGTATGCTAATATTTTCTTTTTGTACATACCGTTTGACCTTTTGATTAGTATATTCAGTAGGAATAGAGTTTTAAAGAACAGAAAAACAGCTGCAATTATCATAACGCACCAACCCCATAGGTGGTCAATATTGCCAAAACCAACTGTAATCACAAGGGCAAAGCTGATTACCAGATATTCCATAACAGACGCTGCCTTTGGAAGAAAAATCAACAGAATAAGGAAAGCCGACCACAACACGAAGTCCATGATTTTTGCCAGTGGCCCGAAGAGCCATCCGCATACCTGGTCAATGGGGATAAATGTAACTAAAAAGGGAATTATTATCTTAAAAATAATTCCAAAGCCGTTGCCGAATTTTTTTCCGATAAAATCAAAAAATCTAACAAGCGCCATACTTAACACCCTATCACAATTAATATATATGAATTCTATCACATTAATAAGTGAATGTCGAGTTGTTTTTTGTTATTCTGTTTCTTTCATTAAAGATTTATTCTGCAAAAGTGCAAATACTTGATTATTCTAAATGCAAAAGGTATAATATATAGGAAATAAACGAAAAGAAGTGTTACTATGCAGGAATATATGCGTGTAAGGGCAGATATAGACCTGGATGCAATACATCACAATCTGTCCCTTGCAAAAAGCGTTATTAACAAGGATACTCAGCTTATGGCTGTTATCAAGGCTGACGGATACGGTCACGGTGCAAATCAAATTGCAAAGTACTGTGATGATGTTATGGACAGATATGCAGTTGCTATCCCCGAGGAGGGAATTGACCTTAGAAAAGCAGGCTTTACAAAGCCAATAAACCTTTTGGGCTATACACATCCTACCCAGTATGAGGATGTGATAAACTATGACCTAATCCCTGCAATCTTTACCCTTGATATGGCAAAGACGCTTTCCCAAAAGGCCTTGTCTATGAACAAAACTGTAAAAATACACATAAAGCTTGATACGGGAATGAGCCGAATAGGCTTTGCAGACAATGAGAAAAGTGTTGATGTAATTAAGGAAATCAGCCTGTTGCCTAATTTAGAGCTTGACGGAATGTTTACCCATTTTGCAAGAGCGGATGAAAAGGATAAATCTGTTGCAAGGAGTCAGTTTGAAAGATTTACAAATTTTGTAAATAAGCTAAAGTTAAGAGGAGTGGAAATTCCAAATTGTCATGTGAGCAATTCTGCCGCAATTATGGAGCTTTCCCATATGAATCTGCAGATTGTAAGAAGCGGAATTATCACCTACGGCCTTTATCCAAGTGAGGAAATGGACAAGGAAAGCTTTAAAATTATCCCTGCAATGGAGCTAAAATCCCAGGTGTCTTTTGTAAAAACACTTAAGGCGGGAACTCCCGTTGGTTACGGCGGTACATATGTGACAGACAAGGAAACTGTAATTGCTACCATACCTGTAGGCTATGCCGACGGTTATCCTCGTTCACTTAGCAATAAGGGCAGAGTGATTATCAAAGGACAGTCTGCACCTATCGTTGGCAGGGTTTGTATGGATCAGTTTATGGTTGATGTAACCTGTATTGAGGGAGTTAAGCAGGGCGACACAGTAACCCTTATGGGAAAAGACGGTGAGGAATTTATAAGCTGTGAGGAGCTTTCAGCCCTTGCAGGAAGTTTTAATTACGAATTTGTGTGCGACATTAGCAAGAGAGTTCCAAGGGTTTACTACAAGGATGGAAAAATTGTGGATGTTGTAACCTATGTAGGCAAAGGACTATAAAATTATATAATTGTTTTTGGGGCTGTTGTTTATAAAATAACAGTCCTTTTTTAAAAAATTTACAATGAAAACGCTATAAAAGATAAGTCCTATAATTCGTCAAAGTTTAGTATTTATCCCTTATTTTATAACATTATTTGTCGAATTATTCCATTGAACAGAAAACCTGTTTGAAGTATAATATTTATGTGGTATGTTATACAGGAAATTGTATGATTATCAGAAAAGAAAACAGATATATTGAGGGGAAAATATGTACAAAAAAAGTTATCAAAGCTGGCAAAAACACTTTGACTTTTTACTTTTGGATGTTTTGTGCCTGCATATTTCTTATATTTGTGCCTTTGGGATGTTTGGCGGTTGGGGAAACCCTTATGGCGTAAGTTTGTACAGAATTTGTGTTTTGATGGCAACTTTGGTAGAGGTGCTTGTGGCTATCTTCTCCGAGTCCTACAAGCATATTTTGCAACGAGGGAAATATAAGGAATTTATTGCTGTTCTAAAGCAATTTGCACTATGCACCTTGAGTTTTGTTTTATTGCTGTTCTTTATGCATAATGAGGATAAGGTTGACAGACCGTTCCTGCTGATTTGGTTAGGTATTGCTTTTGTTATTACATATTGTGAGAGATTTCTGTGGAAAAAGATGCTTATTCACAAGGCAGATTCCACAGGCAAAAGGGCAATGCTTATTGTAACAACAGGCAGTCAAATGTCATCTGTCCTAAATAATATTAAGAAAAATAATTATGAGAGATACAGAATTGTAGGTATTTCTGTAATTGACCAGGACTTAAAGGGTCAGCATATTGACGGAATTAGAATTGTAGCAAATAGTGACGATATTTGCGAATTTGTTTGCAAAAACTGGGTTGACGAGGTATTTATTGACATTGGAGAGGAATATTCTATTCCTGACTTTTTGATTGAAAAATTTGAGTCTATGGGCGTTGTTACCCATATAAGCCTTTTCGATGGTAAAGATGTTGTGGGCAGAAAGCAGTTTATTGAGCGTGTTGCAGGCTACACAGTTCTTACTACCTCCATAAACTATTCTAGTCCTGCAAGACTTTTAGTTAAGCGTACCATTGACATTATAGCCGGACTTTTCGGTTGTATATTAACCGGTTTGCTTTTCCTTATCTTTGCACCGATGATATATAAAGAATCCCCCGGTCCAATATTCTTTTCACAGGAGCGTGTGGGTAAAAACGGAAAAACCTTTAAGATTTATAAATTCAGAAGTATGTACCTTGACGCTGAGGAGAGGAAAAAAGAGCTTGAGGAACAAAATGCCATTGAGGGCGGACTTATGTTCAAAATGGAGGATGACCCAAGAATTATCGGCTACAAGAAATTGCCGGACGGCTCCTTTAAAAAGGGTATCGGTCACTTCTTAAGGCGTACCAGCGTTGATGAATTTCCTCAATTTTGGAATGTGTTAATAGGGGATATGAGCCTTGTAGGCACCCGTCCTCCAACTGTTGACGAATGGCAAAGGTATGAGCTTCACCACAGGGCAAGGCTTTCCACAAAGCCGGGCATTACAGGACTTTGGCAGGTTAGCGGCAGAAGTGAGATTACCGACTTTGAAGAAATCGTTAACCTTGACAGGGAATATATCCGAAATTGGTCAATAGGAAATGATATAAAAATTCTCCTTAAAACAGTTAAGGTTGTTTTAAAGGGCGAGGGTTCAATGTAATGCTATAACAGTGCTGTGAGGGAATTTTACTTTTTTATGACTTCTACACAAGACTTTATCCCTTACAAAGGTGATTTCAAGACAGTTGTTGCCGATTTACAATTTTTTACGGAGGTGTTTTTATGGGTAAATCAAATTGTGATATGTGCGCACATTATATTTATGATGAGGAATTTGATTATTACACCTGCGATATAAATTTAGACGAGGACGAGGCTGTTAGATTTATGCAGGGCAGTTTTGACAACTGTTCATTTTACGACCCCTATGATGAATACAAAATCGTAAGAAAGCAGAATTAACAGAAAATTTTTTACGGATATAAGAACGCTCCTGTGAAAAACACAGGAGCGTTTTGTGTTAATGGTATAAGCGGGGAATGTCATTTACTAATTCCCAATTTATCAATAATTTTGATAGCGTTGTAGTCAACATTGCTGTTTTTCATTTCACTGTACCAATTTTTTAATCCTTTTTTCCTTCTAAATGTGCGGTAAAATCTCTTTATGTAATAAATCGGCAACAGGATAACTGGCCAATCCATATCCCACATTTCCACAGTAACCATATATTCCCTTGTGGGGAAAGCCCAACGGAGAAAGCCCTTGATTTTTCCTGACAATGTGTTGTGGTCATAGTGATTTTTTGCCTGCATCATCATTATTTTTTGTGCGTCGGATTTTCCTATGTGACCAAAGGTGCCTCCCGACAAAATCTTTTCAAGTGTGTAGCCCAAAAGCTCATCATCAATTTCAAATTCAGTAAATTGTGGTAGCTTTGAGCCGAAGGTCTTGTTGCAAATGTGAAAAACACCGGTGGTAAAGTCGGTTAGATTTAGTTCCTTAGTCAATTCTTCCAGCTTTTTCACATCCACTGTGTTTTTGTCGAAGAAAAAGGGAAAATCCAAAAACAACCTAATACCGCAACCGTTTTGCTCAAAGTGCTTTAAGAGGTGATATATTAGGAACAGCATATGATATGTTGGTTCAAGTGTAAATGTGTAATCTTCCATTTTTACAGTATGGCTGAAAGCATCACTGAAAAAATCCAAGAAATCTCCGCTGTGAATTTTTGTGTTGTTATTTGACAAGTTAAGATGAATTTCAAAGAGGGTATTGTTGTAATAGTAATCCTTTGTATATTTCTCGCTACATTTGTCATAGTATTCAAAACCGTTTTCACGCAGGAGCTTGTCCACAACAGGAAAGTCCTCCTTGTGAATTAAAACATCATAATCCCCCATTGTTCTAAGCTCTTTTGAGGGATAAGCATTGCGTACTATACTCCCTTTAAAAAGAATATGCTCAATGGAGTTTTTATTAAACAACCTTAAGAGATAATTGAGGTTTTGCTCCATTTGAACATTTAACATTGTTAAAGAGAAAAAGTCAGTTTTAAGATTTTCGTAGTGGTCTGTGTTTTTCATAAAACTAAGGTCTTTTATTTTTGAAAATACAATTCCCTCAACATTTTGTGTTTTAGACAATCGGCAAAGTAATTCATTGTCAATTTCTTCAGAGGGTTCTTCACACCTTGTACCGCTGTAAAAGCAATTTAAAATGTAAAGAAAATATTTTTGTGTATAGTTCATCTTATAACCCCTTTGCGCTGTTAAATCAATTATACTATAAAGCTTCAAAAAAATAAAGTACACTTATTTTTTTATTGCTAATGTACAATATGGTGATTTTTATTCTGTGATTTTGCACAAAGAAATTTTTAAAAAAGTCTTTTTGAATATGCACAAAATGGAAATTTGGGTTTTGGAAAAAATAACTGCATAAATAATTTGTTTCATTATAAAATATGTGATATAATTTTGTAGTTGGAAAAATATAATTAAAGGGTTAGGTTATATAATTTGTGCTAAACAAAGCCTAATCAGATTTTTGGAGGTAAAGTATGATTTGTAAAAATTGCGGAAAAGAAATTGCGGATAACTCCCGTTTTTGCACACTTTGCGGTGCAAAGCAGGATGAACAAGGTACACCTGTTCAGCAGACTGAACCAGTTGTAAATCAAGAACCGGTACAGCAGACTGCACCGGTTTCAAACGAAGTTCCACCACAGGGAACAGCACCGTTTGAAAATCAAGCACCTGTACAACCTGTTGTTGACCCGGCCGGTCAGCCTGCCGGCTACCCTTATCAGCCAACAGCTCCCGTTGCAAAGAAGTTTGACTTTAAGAAGTTTCTTCCCAAGCTGATTGCTATTGCAGCAGCAGTTGTAGCTGTTGTTATTGTTGTTTGTGTTGTTGTTAACATTGTATCCAACAGCGGTGTCAAGGGTGTTGTTAACCGTATGGAGGACGCTGTCAACGACAGGGACATTGATAAGTACAAGGAACTATACCCTGATTTTGTTGTTGAGGAAATGGATATTGACGATGACACAATGGAAAGTGCTTTTGGCTTGATTGACGGCTTTGATGTTGATGTTGACTTTGAAGTTGTTGACGAAGAGGATATTACAGACGAGGATTATGAGTATGATGACTCTATGACTTGGGCTGATTATATTCAGGAATATTATGCTGACAACTATGTAGAATATGATAACGAAGATGTTGACGCAGTTAGTAAGGTTACTGTTAAAATGGAATTTGACTTTGACAACGGCATTGCAAACGCAATAGCCGGTGCATTAACCGATTCTGTTGAGGAGCAGGAATTAACCTGTGTTAAGGTTGACGGCGACTGGTACATTTTTGAAAAGTAATTTTACATAACATATCCACAATAACACACAAAAGCTCCCGTAATAGGGAGCTTTTCTTATATGATAGTTATTGTAGAAAAATACCAAATAAAAGGGGAATTGTAATAATGCACATCAGCTGACTCACAAGTGCAAGGCTACCTCCCAGCTTTGGGTCTTTTCCGTATGCCGAGGGGATAATAACCGTGTTAAGTCCCAGTGGCATTGCGTTGGCACACAACGCTACACTTACAATATCCTTTGGAGTGTTAAGTAAGTTAAGAATCACCACAATCAAAAGGGGCATAACAAAAATCCTTGCAACTGCAATAATATATACCTTGTAGTTTTTCAGCTGACTTAAAATAGGATAACTGCCGATTACAAAGCCTGTTAATATCATAGCCATAGGGGACATTGCCTTTGATGCTCCGCCTATGATAGAGGGCAAAAAGTTTAGCTGTTCAGGAATATACCTAACTGCATTTGTAAGCCCCATAACAGCACCTATAAGCAGGGATATGCATATTGGGTTAAGGAAACTTTTAAAAGAAAAACCGTTATTCCCCTCAGTTGGAATAAGCCAGGCAACCCCCAAGGAAAATGTGTAAAGGTTTAGAGGGAGAATAAACAGCAGATAGTCAAATAGTAGCTCAGGTGCAACTCCCTCAACAAAAGCAATTCCCAAAAAGGCAAAATTGCATACAGTAAAGGAGTAACGGTATATTCGCTGAATGTATGGGTCTTTGTGGAAAAATCTGCCGAATATTAGCCCCACAATAATGCAAAAAAGCAAAATTACGGAGGAATACAGCATAATATGCCACTTGCTCACAAAATTTTCCACAGTGCATTTGTCCATAAAGGTGTTAATAATGGTTGCCGGCATAAGTATATAGTTTAAAAGTCTGGATATTACCGTTGGAGTATTTTCCGGCAAAAATTTTCCCCTACACAGAAAAAATCCCATACCCATATACCCAAACAGAATAAGTATTTGATTGATTGTGGTCAAAAGCATAAAATTCCCCCTATGGTATTGTTAGAAAAACAGAGAGTATTATTCTTATTTGATTGTCTATTTCATTATTCGCCAATGTCTCCAACTTAAGAAAACATCAAGAGGAGTAGGTATTTTGGGTTACAGACAGCCTCCACCAGATGGGGGAGGGGGACCGCTTGCGGTGGAAGGAGGGAA
>JBJEOZ010000228.1:0-3788 GCA_051880975.1 Ruminococcus sp. | reverse complement strand
ATTAATAATCAGTAAAACAAGGGACCGTTTCAGATTTTGTGTAAACTTAAAAATTTGATATAAGATATGAAAATAGCTACTTAAGGGCAGAGCCGAAAACTATTGGTTTCTGCCTTTATTTTGAAGAAACAGGATTACCCAACCAAAAATAAATTACTCACTATAGTTAATACCATATTAAAAGAATTACCTAAAAATAAAACCTCCGGAGATTTTCCGGAGGTCGTTTTTATGCCGTTTTATAACTCAATTTTACCATGCTTCTCTTCATATTTTTCAATAGAATCACGAATAAGGATTAGAATTTGACTATTAGCTGAACGCCCTTCATAGTCAGCAACTATATGTAATTTGTTCAGCATTTCCTCATCAATTCTAATAGATAAACTCTTGGTAGCCATAAAAATACCTCACTTTGTATTTATTATGACTTTATTTTATGCTCATTATGTGTTAATATTGTAATAATAGATATATAATATATCTAAAATATATCCAAAGAGGCGCATATGGATAAAATTTGTAGTGGTTTTGGTAATAGAAATATTTTTGTAGATATAACCAAGTGCCTTAATGAGGCTATTTGTTATGCCATTGAAGAAGGTTGTAATGTGTTTTATACGGGTGCAATGGGGGAATTTGATAAGCTTTTTTCATCTGCTGTCCGTGAGGCCAAGAGAAAAAATCCTAATATCAAACTGATCTGTGTTAAGCCTTATATGACTAAAGAGATAAACGAAAGTTTAGTGTATAAATCCAATTTGTATTTTGACGATTTAATCGTCCCTGAAGAATTAGCTGGAATACATTACAAGGCTGCAATAGGAAAAAGAAATGAATGGATGATAGATCATAGTGATATAGTACTTGTTTATACTATAAGGAATTACGGTGGTGCGAATACAGCAAAAAATTTTGCTCTAAAAAAGGGGAAAGTTGTAATTGATCTTTAATAATTTTTGGCGTTAACAAACCCAAGCGATATAGAGATAAAAATAGTGGCAATCTTTGAACAATTTAGAGGATATCTATATATCAATATTATCCAAAGTGCCTTGATGGAGATAATTTCAAGTGAATGAAGTAGAAAGAAATAAAAGTGTAGCAGGTTTGTGATATGCCCCTTGTCAAGAGGTAAGGCGAAATTAATAAAAATATGAAATAGGGCAGACACAGAATATGAAGCGAAAGCGGAATATTAAACTACACCATTACAAACGAAAGACTTGCACGCCGAGGATATTATGACATATCCAAAGCATACAAGTCTATGCACAGGGTATGATTGAACCAACCTGTACGGAATCGTACGCACGGTGTGTGAGAGGTCGGCTACTCAATTAATTGGTAACCTCTTACTTGATTATACATAGATATTTAGGCGTATTAATATAATTTGTCTTTTCAGATTATTTCTATAGTGTCTTGTCTACAATTTGTTCTCCCACTTGCTTATACGCATTATTCAAAACTTAATCAATAGTATCAAGAATAAGATTCACCCCTAATTTGAAGCCTTTGTAAAATGCTTGAAATTCTGTAAGGTCGGATAGTTGTAATTGGGCATCTCTGTATTTTTCAAATAGGTGGATTTGTTCTTTGGTCATGGTTTTGTTAAGTGTTTCTTCAATTTGAATTATTTGCATTAAGAGGATATCGTTTTCGCTACCTTTTCTGAAATCAGTTTCATTTGGCTTGATTTTTCCGTAATATAAATCTTTTATTGTATTCATTTATTACACTTCCTTTGATATGATTTTATCCCCTGAGAGCATTCTCAGGGGATTGTTTTTAGAAATTCCAATGTATCTGGATGACTCTATCCGTTCTGTTTCCACCAACTTCTATGTAGTCGATTAGTGTCTGTACTGTGTATCTGTCAAGTTCCTTAATATTCTTAAATTCGTTGATTATCTCCTTTACATTTTCGGCATGTTCCTGTCGTTGGTTGATTTTCTCAATTTCATTATTAAGGGTTTCCTGTTGTTTCTGTAGAGACTTTTCCTGTTCCTTACAGTCTTCGCTTAGTACAGCGAAATCCTCCGGTGATAGGAGTCCGTCAGATTTATCATAGTACAGATTTTTGAACCTGCTTTTAACTTTTGCAAGTTCTTTGTTTATTGAGCTTATCTGCTTTGTGATACGCTCTTTTTGCGTTTCGCTTTGTTTGGCGAAATTTAGTTGTGTCTCAATAACAGAGTCATCAATATAGGATTCGTATAGCTTGCGTATTTCATTGAGAACTGTCTTTTCTAATACGGAGGCAGAAATATATGTACCGTCACATTTTGCCGGTGCAATAAAATGAGTATGGCAGGTATAGTACCTTTTATGGCTTGTAACCTGTGAACGCATTGAACTGCCACAACGCAGACAACGAACTTTGTTGGCGAATATAGTTGCCTTTCCTGTCTTTGTGGATCGGGTGTTGTTTGCCATGCTTTCTTGTACAAGATAAAAGGTCTCCGTATCTATAATAGCCTCATGAGTGTTTTTCACCACATCCCAATCTTCCTTTGGCTTAATCCTCTTTTTAGAGGACTTGTACGAGATGTTTTCGGTTTTGCCTTGGACGGTGTTGCCGATATAAACCTGGTTTTTTAGAATCCTTTGAACTGAAAAGGGTGACCAAATATCAGAACAATCACCGTGAAAGGATTGTCCTTTACTCTTTTTGTATGTAGAGGGGTTTGGTATTCTTTCCTCGTTGAGCTTCTTCGTAAGTGTGTTTACGCCGTAGCCTTTTAGATATAAGTCAAAAATATGCTGCACAATTTCAGCAGCTTCCTTATCAATAATCAAATGATTCTTGTTCTTTGGATCCTTAATATACCCAAATGGTGCAAAGGCTCCTACCCATAAACCTTGTTTCCTTTTTGATGAAAGAGTTGCCTTTATATTTTCGGATAGGTCTTCTAACATCCATTGATCCACCATAGAGTTGATTTGTCTTGATTTTTTGTTTGACTTGTTTTCACTATCAGCGTTATCAACTAAACCAACAAATCTTATGCCCCAGATAGGGAATAGGGTGTTTATGTATTTTTCAACATACTCCATATCTCTTGCAAATCTTGATTGGGTTTTGCAAAGAACAATGTCAAATTTGTGCTCCTCAGCATCTCTTATCATTTTATTGAATTCAGGTCTTTCCCTGTCAGAGCCGGAGAAGTCCTCATCATTATAAATGTGATAAACAGACCAGCCTTCTTTTTTGCAATGGGATAAAAGCATAATTTGTTGGTTAATTATACTTTCTGAATTGTCATTCTTGTTTATTTTTTCTCTATCCTCTTTTGATAGTCTTACATAAATCGCAGCCTTTGGCACTATGATCTCCTTTCTAAAGAATTAGGGGCTGTTGCAAGTTTTAATCATTTGCAACAACCCCTTTGCTATACTTTTATTTATTACTTTGATTTATTAATCTTACGAACAGCTTGTTGATGTTCTCTTTGATATCATCCTGATTATCGGTCTTAAAATAGTTGGTTGTCTTAACCACATTCAATCACCTCTCAGTAATAATTATTCATGTAGAGTAGAAATAATATCTATTCTATATAACCAAATTATCAGGAACAGTATCAATAAGATTGTTAGTAATTAATTTTGAGGGCTTTTTCCTCCTTGAAAGAATTTCGGTTGCCTGAGGAGAAATATTTGCACATCTATACCATATAGGTATAGCTGAATTGTTAGTGTTAGTTTTGCAGTAGTGTAGAGTAGCTAAATTATCTTTGTATGTAGTATTGCTCATTTTTTACCTCCTGGTTTTATAATTAGAT
>JBJEOZ010000227.1:0-3804 GCA_051880975.1 Ruminococcus sp. | reverse complement strand
GGTGGATCATCTGATAGTAGGAGGCAATAATAAGGAATTTTTCAGCTTTAAGGAAAAAGGACTTATGGATAATCCAAAGATTTCCTATACAAGTGATTACAGGAATTTCAGTTTTACCAACAGTCTTGTGGCAGAACGGGAGAAAGGAAGGTAGCGATGGAGGATAGATTTACGGAAGCAGAATTAGCCATTGCAAAAAGCGTGGATTTGACCGCTGTTGCCTCTTATCTTGGTTATACGGTAAAGAAAGTGGGACATTACCATACACTCAAGGAAATGGACTCTATCCGGATATATGATAAGAGCCACTGGTTTCGGTGGTCAAGGCAGTACGATAAGGGTGAGAATGGCGGGTCCCAGATAGATTTTCTAAGGGTGTTTTGCGGAATGGAAGTAAAAGAGGCTGTATGGTGGCTTCTGGATTTTGCTGGATACCGGAGAATTGAAGAGAAGGATAGAAAACCTCCTCTAAAGTATCAGGTGGAACCGGGCAAAAAGCCGGAACCCAAAAAGTTTGAGCTGCCAGTACCGGCACCGGATAACTGTTTTCTTTATTCGTATCTGAATCAGGAGCGGGGCATTAGTAAAAGTGTTATCGACTTCTTTATTTCGCAGGGGCTTATTTACGAAAGCAGGCATTACCACAACATTGTTTTTAAAGGAAATGACAAAGACGGTGTTACGAAGTTTGCAAGTATGAGAGGTGTGTTCGACAAGGAAGGAAAGCCTTTTAAGTGTGATGTGGCAGGCAATGATAAGGAGTATGGTTTTAATGTTCCTAACGATGATAGTTCGGAACTGGTTGTCTTTGAAGGGGCGATAGACCTGATGAGTTATGTGGATATTTTCTCAGATTATGAGACCAACAAGCTGGCTCTTGGAATGCTTGCAGATGCACCTCTTACTACTTTTCTAAAGGAGCATCCTCAGATTACTTCCATTAAGTTTTGTCTGGATGGTGATGAGCCGGGGAGAAAGGCAGCCCTGCAGCTTACGGAGAAGTATTATGGGTTGGGATACGATGTGGAGGATTGCCCGCCTCCAGCCGGATATAAGGATTACAATGAATGGTTGGTTGGGACGAAGCTAAATCTTGAGGTGAGTCAAAAAGTGACGCACCTTTGCAAAAAGTAGGTCAAAAAGTGACGCACTTTTTCAAAAGGTGGGTCAAAAAGTGTCACACCTGTTTAGCAGGCTCAACATTGAATCAAAAAAGGTGAGTCAAAAAGTTGCGCACTTTATCAAAAAGTGAGTCAAAAAGTGACGCACTTTTCCAAAAGGTGAGTCAAAAAGTGACGCACCTATATATTATTGGGGGTTTTAGGGGGCTTTGCACCCCTAACCAGATGTATTTTGGATGGATATCCAAAATGCGTATCTGGCAGAGGACAGGGCTTTGCTCTGGACTCTAAAGGCTCCTGAAAAGTTTCTCAAAACACAGATAAGGAGGTGTGGTTACAGCAATGGGAACAGGAGATGTAAGCATAACAGAGATTCGACAGCCGGAAGAGTTACTGGCATTCATTAAGGACAATGAGATTTCCATAGTTATGACGGATAAAGAGGCAGAGATGCTTCTTGGCTATATGGAAGGGCATGACTATGTGGTGGGTTTTGCAGAGGGAAGGCTGTATCGTGGAGATTTGGATGATGTGCCCGGAGAGATAGTCTGGGATGATGATTTTTCCGTGGATGATTTGATTGATACAGTTTGTGAATGGAATTATGAGCTGATTCTTGATATGGATGCAGAGAGGCAGAATCCGAAGGATATGGTGGACTTTTCCAATAAGCAGAGCAAGTATGAAAGTCTGAAACAGGAGGAAGCCATACTGGATAAGCTATTCGACCAGACAAAGTACCGAGCCGGAATTGAGAAACTGGCAGAGGAATTAGCTAATCAGTTTATTCAGAATCTGAATCAAAAGGGATTAGACAGTTCTGTGAAACAGCTGGTATCAGATATCCGTCAGCCTGCCATTAGTGGAAAGGCAAGGTGATTGGATGGAGAAGAGGCAGCACAGTATCAGTAAGCTACTTAGAATGACACCGGAGGAAGCAAAGCTCTTGGAAGAGAAAGCGAAGCAGGCGGGTATGACAGAGTCGCAGTATCTTCGGCTTATGATTTCCCAGAAACCGAATGACTATCCGGAGGTCCGGCAGCTTCTTCGTGATTTAATCAATGAGGTAAACCGGGTAGGTGTCAATATCAACCAGATTACCCACAACCACAATGCAGAGCTTTATTCCAAGGATGATAAGGAGAGGCTTATTGCCTATATGCGTAAGCTGAATGTTGCTGTGGCAAAGGTGGTGGATATCGTTGGCAATCAGTAAGATTCTTTATATGAAGGACTGCGGCAACCATTTTCACGGCAAGCACTTAAAACAGTCTTTGGATTATGTAATGAATCCGGAGAAGACGCAGAACGGGAGGCTGATTGGCGGGATGAACTGTCAGCCGGATACAGCCTTCAGACAGATGATGGATACCAAGAAAGCGTTTGGCAAGGTGGATAAGCGTCAGGGCTATCATCTTATCATTTCCTTTAAGGAAGGTGAGGTCAGTCCTGATACCGCCTATGAGATAACACAGAGGTTTGTGAAGGAATATCTGGGCAGGCAGTATGAAGCAGTTTATTGTGTTCACGATAATACGGATCATATTCATGCCCACATTATATTCAATAGTGTCAGCTTTGTGGATGGCAGAAAGTACCGGTATGAGAAAGGTGACTGGGAGCGGGATATTCAGCCCATAACTAACCGCTTGTGTGAAGAGTACGGACTATCCACCATTGATATAGGTTCAAAGGATGAAGAGCGGGAACGATACAGGGAACACAATGATTACCGGGATGGCAGATTTGTCTGGGGTAAGATGATTGCGAGGGATCTGGATGCCTGTATATTACAGGCTGGCTCCTTTGAGGAGTTTATGGAACTGCTTCGGGATAAGGGATATGAAATCAAGCAGGGAAAACATCTTGCTGTGAAGCCGCCGGGAATGGGCAGGTACAGAAGATGCAGAGCCTTGGGAGATGATTATACCGAGGAGAGAATACGACAGAGGATTGCGGAGGAAGATTTATCTTTTTACCGGTCGAATAAGGAGTTTAAGCCGGAGATTGTGAAGTGTTATGTCAGAAGGTATAAGAGAGCAAGACTGACCGGATTGCAGAAACGCTACTATGCAAAACTGTACCGGGTTGGGAAACTGAAGAAGCGTCCTTACTCACAGGTATGGAAGTATAAGGATGATATAAAGAAGATGGAAAAGCTTCAGCAGCAGTATCTCTTTCTCGTCCGGCATGATGTACACAGTGTTGAGGAGCTTGCATCTGCAATGATGAATCTGACGGATAAAAGAAAAGAAGCCTCTGCGGACAAAAGCCGGGTGTACCGAGCAAAGCAGAGGTGCAAAGGTCTGTTTGATATTGCAGAGCAGATGGATTCGTTAGAAGGTGCGGAAAAGAGTTTTCAGAATGGGGATAACTTCTTTTCGGAAGAACACGTGCAGTGGACAGAGCTGTCAAAGCAGCTTTTGGATGAAGGATATTCCTATGAGGAGATTAAGAAGCTCCGGGCGTACTATAAGGAACAGATTGCTTATGTGACTGCAAGGGAACGGGCATCTGCAAAAGAGCTTAATCTGGCGAAGACAATCTGGAGAGATATGGTAAGCGATGATACGAGCCTTTCCGAAGATAAGGAAAGAATCCCTGAAAAAACCGAAGAGAGAACGAATATTAAGCAGCCTAACAGATAGGCTGTATTTTTTTGGAGGTATTTATGGAACGAAGT
>JBJEOZ010000226.1:0-18179 GCA_051880975.1 Ruminococcus sp. | reverse complement strand
AATATCTCCAAGCATTACATTGGACTTTGTCCATGTATATTGCAACACCTGATAATTGAGATCCTCTACATTTTCTACCTTCTTATATGTTGCATTTTCATATGTGAAACTGTCAGCAGATGCACCTATCATTTCGTTATTAGTTGCCAACAATCCTCCTGAAATAATTACACAATCAGACGGAACAGTCAATACTGATATTACACTCATCTTATTTGTTGTTTCATTTAGAGAGATAGATGAAATTTCTGCGATGGCTTTTGTGTCAACAACATCATTCTCATCAACAAATACTGCTGTAATGGTTGTATCGGAATCCAAATACAATATATGGCTGTTTGAATAGGCTAAAATGTTACCGTCTTGGTCTATCCAGTAAGCAAACTTCTTGCCTTCTTCAGCTTTATTTGCCTGAACCTTAATTGCGTTGATAGCCTTATATGAGCCTGTTGCGTTGCCTGCGTCTGTGGTATTGTTATCAACAGAAACGATTGCACCGCCGTTGATTATCAGGTTGTAGTAAACTTCATTCTCCTCATAAACAGCCTTAACAGTTACATTTCCGTTAAGAGATGCATTGTAGATATCACTTTCAGTACATTCTGTTTTTCCGTCTATTGACCAGAACTTAAATGTATATCCTGACTTACTATAAGGATTTGGCAGAGTTATTTCGTCTTCACTGCCGTAACACATTGAGGAATTATTCTGATTATATCCACTCATAAATGTAACAACACCGTCACTATTCTGTGAAAATACAGCTGTCAGGCTTGTTTTTCCTGTGAACATAAATGTGTAAACCTGTGAGTATGAAACAATTTTTCCGTTATCACTAATCCAGTAAAGGAAGTCGTAACCGTCAATTCCTATTGGTGTTAGTGTTACATACTGTCCTGTTCTGACATTCTGATTTTTGTATATTGCAGACTGTGTTGTTTCCACACCGTTTATACCAAGCTTTACCTTAAGTTTTGTTCCGCTTGAAACCGAAACATTAAGCTCGGAAACGGGCATTTGGCTGAACTTTGCAACAACAGTTGTATCATCAGTTACTGTAAATGTGTAGGTTGAAGAGCTTGATTCTCTTGTGCCACCAACATAGAAGCCTTCAAATTTATAGCCCTCGTTTGCCGTTGCTTTAAGGGTTACAGTTGTGCCGTACTCAACAGCATCTGACGGACAGCCTGTTACTGTACCGTTTTCGTAGGATACCCTTACGGAATACTTATTCGGTGTTCCTTTGAACACTGCTGTGTAGGTTGCGTCTGCGTTTACTGTTTCTACAATATCCTTATCCCATCCGCTGAAGGTATATGTATATTGCTTATCAGCCGGTCTTACAGGTGTTTCTGTTGGTATAGCTACTGTTGCACCTGCATCGTACTTCTCTGTGCTGATTACTGTGCCGTCGTAGTTTTTAAATGTTACGGTGTACTGAACAACAGCTGTTTCAGACCGGCAGGACAACCTACTTTCGTCATAAAAATCACCATCAACAATACTATCGCAATTTTCGTCATCTATTACTTCCCAAGTGTTTTCAACCGTATAGTCACCGCCACTAAGGACTGTAAACTCTGCTATATAGAGGACTTTTTCGGTTGTGAAATCAAAGTAATCAGTTAATGAATAACCGGCATAATACAAAATCCCCTCATCTTCTGTGTTGATAAAAACATTTGATGTTGTATTTGGCAGACTGAATTTTTCAAGCCTAAGGCCAGTGGGGTCATATGTTGCATAGCCCTGAAAATCCTCCCACTTTGCATCCGAGCTGACATAGTAGGTCACAGCAACCCTTTCTCCAACATTAAACTTCTGTCCGTTAACAGTAGCGGTTTCAATTCCTAAAGAAATCAAATCTGTCCTATTAGCCCCTGTTTTATCCAAGTCTAAGCTTACGGCCGATACCGAAATAGTGCTAAACACCACAAAAACTACAAGTAAAAGACCTTTAAGCCATTTCGCTTTCTGTTTCAATGGAACACTTCCTTTCACGTGTTTTGTATATTTCGTATACACCTATACGTATACATTCTACCATAAAATTCTAAAAAAATCTTAACAAAAACTTATTTTCAGCATTATTTCGATAAATTTGTTGAAATGCACAAAAGGGTATGCTCTTTTTCACCGAAAAACAAGCAACCACCCTACAAAAGGGTGGTTGAACATATCCATAATAGACAAATTGCCAAATTATTAAAAAGCACTGAGAAATAAACTGCTAATCACTCTACCAAAGCCATCATTTTTTCATAAATGTCCGGATGACTTTTCCTTATGGTGATTGGACGGTGATTTTCATTTACAAAACAATGAGCAGAATGTCCAGTACAGGCAAGGGCATTGTCCTTTGTAAAGCGAATTTCGTAGTCGAACTCCATTTTGACACCGTTAAAGTAGGTCATCTTGGTATAGACTGCAAATTCGTCACCGCACCCCAAGGATTTGTGGTACTTTGCGTACACATCCACCACAGGGATAATAAGGTTCATATTCTCAAGCCTCATGCAGTCACAATCGATTTGTTCCATTGCGTCAATTCTTGCCTCTTCAAAATAACGAATGTAGTTTGAATGGTGAACAATAGCCATTCTGTCAGTTTCGTAGTAATTCACTTTGCGTACATATGGTTTAATCTTCAAATAATCACTTCCTTAAAAGCAGTCCTTCTTCAAAATCTTTTTTAGCCTGCTCCTTGATTTTGTAATGCTGTTTTTTACCTGTTGCTGTGTGAGGAAGTTCCTCTACAAATCGGTAATATCTTGGGCATTTATATTTGGAAAGGTTAGGGTGGACAGCACAGTAATCAATCATTTCCTTTACTGTAAGGCTGTCGTCCTCCGGGATAATATATGCAACAAGCACCTCTCCCCTTGTTTTGTCAGGGATAGAGGAAACTATGCTCTCCTGTACCTTTGGATGCATATTCAGCACTTCTTCAATCTGTGGAGGATAGATGTTTTCGCCACTACTGATAATCATATCATCCTTACGGCCTGCAACTGTGACAAATTCCTTTTCGTCCCATGTTCCCAGGTCACCTGTGTAGAGGAAGCCCTTGTAGTACTTTTCCTTTGTAACCTTAGGATTATTGTAGTAGCACATTGTGGACTTAGACGGGGATTTAATGATGATTTCTCCCACCTCTGTACCGTCCTTTGCCACCATCTCCTCAGGCTCTGCCTTTCTGTCCTCGTAAGTCTTGACAACCCTAACATCATCATCTGTACAGGATCTGCCGGCTGTACCTGACATTTCGGGCAAATCGTATGGTCTTAAAAATGTGTTCCAGAAGGACTCTGTTGTGCCGTAACCGTTAAAGATATTTGGTGTAAGGGTTTCCTGAAAATGTATGCACTGTGCCTTTTCAAGTGGTGAGCCCATTGTTACGATACCCTTGATTTTGGAGAGGTCAACAGGGTGCTTTTCCTGTCTTGTTGCAAGGGATGTAAGCACTGCTGGAACACCGATAAGGAATGTTACACCGTACTTTTCTGTGTATTGCAGACAAACCCTTGGGTTGTAACTCCTAAGCACTACAACTGCACCTCCTGCATAGAGGGTTGGGGTAAGTCCGCCGGAATGAAGTCCTCCACGGTGGAACCATGGCGTCATATTCATTGTAATATCTGTTGGATTAAGAGGGAAGTGCATAATTACATCGTGAGCAGAAAGCACCTCGTTTATGTTGTTGAGAGGCACTCCCTTTGGAAGTGATGTTGTTCCGGAGGTGAAAAGTCTTGTTACCTCGTCATAAATATGCGGTTCAAAATCCACAGGAGGGTTGCTGTCGTCAGCATCCTTCATAAAGTCCTCAAAGAAGATATGTCCCTTTGGCAGCTTTGTGCATTTATGCTCATAGTCTACCATAAGAACAACCTCAGGCTTTTCAACGCAGAGTGAAAGTGCATTTTGCATTTCCTTGGCATACTCAAAGTCGTATATAAACACCTTCGGCTTGTTGTGGTTTATTAAAAGAGCAGTTTCTCCTGCCGCAAGGTTGAAGTTTGCAGGACAGTTGATTGCTCCTATTTTTTGAGGTGCAATATAGGAGATTGCAAACTGAGGGGAATTTGGAAGAAGATATAAAATGGCATCGTTTTTCCCCACGCCCTTTGCCTTTAGAGCATTTGCAAAACGGTTTGCATCACGGTTTAATTCCTCGTAAGTCCAAACCTTGTCCTGCTGGGGATCAATCATAGCAGGTTTAAATCCAAAACGACGAACATTTCTCATAAAACCGTTAAGCCATGTAAATTCGTGTTCAAATGTGTCCTTAAACATTTTAATATCATAAGTATAACCCATAGCAATCATCCTTTGTATTTATATTTATTTCAGAATTATTCTGCGGGTGTATTTTACCCTTATTATTATGGGGAGAAACTCCATTTTTATTTACTATATCCCCCATTATATCAGATGTAAACAATTCTGCATCAATAAGTGATGCAGAATTATCAAACCGGTTTATTTTTATTAATTTTTATTAATTTTATTTACTTTTTATATTTTCCAACAATAACGCTGCTGTTTTGTCCGCCAAAACCGAGAGAATTGCTCATTGCATAGTCAACATTTGCTTTTAGCGGTTCACCCTTAACCAGGTTCAAATCAATTTCTTCGTCAACCTGATTCAGGTTCAGTGTGTGAGGGATAATACCCTCTGTTACAGCCTTAACGCAGGTAATGCACTCTGTAACACCGCCGGCACCCATCATATGACCTGTTGCACCCTTTGTAGAGGACACATACGGTCTGTGACTGCCAAACACATTGTTAATGGCAATACCCTCAACAATATCACCCTTGTGGGTAGCTGTTCCGTGAGCGTTAATATAACCAATCTCATCAGGTGAAATGCCGGCTTCCTCAATAGCACACTGCATTGCACGGATAGCACCCTTGCCCTCGGGGTGAGGTGCAGTGATGTGGTGGGCGTCACTTGTGTTGCCACAGCCCTTTAATTCACAGATAATGTTGGCGCCTCTTGCAAGGGCATGTTCCTCTGTTTCAAGGACAAGACATCCTCCGCCTTCGCCGATTACAAAACCATCCCTTGTTGCGTCAAAAGGACGAGATGCAGTTTGTGCATTTTCGTTGTTCCTTGACAAAGCCTTGGCATTTGCAAGGGAATAGATAACGATTGGACAAAGCACACTTTCAGCACCTACTGCAAGCATTACATCAGCCTTGCCTGCCTGCATAAGCATAGCGGCTGTGTAAATTGCGTCACCGCCTGATGAACAGGCTGTATTAATTGTAAATGACGGGCCTTGAATGTTGTGCATAATAGCAATATGAGTTGCGGCAACATTGCCAAGAATTTTAGGGATAAACCTTGGACCAACCTTTTTGTGGGCGGCTCCTGTAAGAGCCTCCTGTGTATATGCTGTGGTTGCAATACCGTTAAGTGCTGTACCCATAACAATACCTGTCCTTGTTGGCTCAATCTCCACACCGCTCATATTAAGGGCTTCTTCTGCTGCAATGTAGGCATACTGCATAAATGGGTCTGTCTGACGTAAAATCTGCTTTGGAATGTAGTCAGCAGGGTTTAAGTTTCTGATTTCGCCTGCAAACTGCACAGCAAGCTCTGATGGGTCAAAGGAGGTTATCTTGTCAATTCCGCTTTTACCGCTTAGAAGATTTTTCCAGTATTCATCCACGCCGATACCAATAGGAGTAATAGCGCCCATACCCGTAATTACAATTTTTTTCATTTTTGAAAGTCCTTTCAGTTACATAAATAGTCAAAACACGTCTGCCTTGACTGAAAGCATAAAATTTTTACAAATCACAAACTAATATTTTTTTAGTAGGTGTTTAATTTTAGGTGAAACTTCACCTCGTATCAGCTTACAATAGAATTATATCAAAGTGAGAAATATTTGGCAATAACCGTGATAATGCTAAATATCCATTTTTAACATTACTTAATGTACTAAATGCATTAATATTGCAGATTTTTCCTAAAAAGAATTATATTTTAACTAAATGTGGTAAAGTAATATATATACATAAGTCATAAAGCAGGAGGACGCTATGGATATAAACATCATAAAGTACTTTGTCAGCGTTGCACAAACATTAAACTTTTCCGAGGCGGCAAGGCAGAATTTTGTATCTCAAAGTACCGTTTCACGAGGAATTATCGAGATGGAGAAGGAGTTTGGGGCAAACCTTTTTACAAGGACAAAGAGGAATGTAATGCTCACCGCAGAGGGCAAGGCTTTGCTACCATACGCAATGGAAATTATTGATAACCTAAACTCCGCCACCTTTATTATAGACAAGCTCCAGCGTGGAATTGACGGAAAAATTACCATTGGATATGACGAAACCTGCGGACCTCTTATCTCTCAATACCTAAGTGAATTTGTAAAAAAGTACCCTGACATCACAGTTGACATCAGGAAAATTGAGCCAAGCGAGGAGATACTGGCACTGGAAAATAACGAATATGACATTGTGTTTATGCTCAGGGATATGATGCCGGACTCCATTGATGTGGAGCATCTTGACGCCTTTGATGACAGTATGTCAATAATCTGCCGAAAGGGGCTAATTCCCGGGGGAGGCATTGACTTTGACTGCCTACACAACATAGGGGTTGTACTGCTGTCCGAGGGTGAAAGTCCGATACTTTATATGGAAATTCTTGACCTGTTCAGAACCTACAATATCATTCCCAAAATCGTAAACAGGTATGACAATATTCGCTCCGTAATCACCGCTGTATCGGCAGGAATAGGCTTTTCCATTTTGCCCACAACACTTTGTCGTTCAATGCAAAACGGTCAGTTTGACATACACAGAATTAACGGAATAGACACCACCATTTCCTACATTATGGCTTGGAACAGAACAATGAGAAATCCGGGAACACAGCTGTTTATAAAAGAGGCATCGAATGTAAAAATTGAGAAATAACACCCAAAAGATAATCTACAATAATATCCCCAAAAAAATCCCCCACAGGTTGGTTGCTCACCTAACCTGTGGGGGACTGTTTATTTAATTTACGAGAACAAAATTCTGCCGTTATCAAGGGCTTTGCTCTTTAACAAATATGTTATAACACTATTTTAACTGTTCTTCAACTATAAATCTCGGTCTGTTTTTAGTTTCCATATAGATTTTTCCTATGTATTCCCCAACAACACCGATTGCCAAAATTTGCAAACCGCCGATTGCCCAAATTGAAACGGTCATTGAAGTCCAGCCGGAAACTGTGTTGCCTATTGCCCACATAACAAAGCTGTAAATCAGCATAATTATGCTAATGCAAAATACAATTACACCAAGGGCTGTAATCATTCTGATAGGTTTCATAGAAAGGCTTGTGACACCGTCCCAAGCAAGGCCAAGCATTTTCTTAAGGGGATATTTGCTTTCCCCTGCAAGGCGTTCACTTCTCTCGTATTCAACAACAGATGATTTGTAGCCAACAAGAGGAACAAGACCTCTTAAAAACAGGTTTACCTCTTTAAACTCTGCAAGGGCATTCAAGGCTCTGCTGCTCATAAGGCGGAAATCTGCGTGATTATAAACCACCTCTGCACCTAATGCAGACAAAATTTTGTAAAATCCCTGTGCTGTCATTCTCTTAAATGCTGTGTCTGTTGCCCTTTTACTGCGTACGCCATAGACAATTTCACTTCCGTTTTCAAAGTCCTCAAGCATTTTATCAAAGGCATTTATGTCGTCCTGCAAATCTGCATCAATGGAAATTACGCAGTCGCAGTCATCCTTAATTGTCATAAGACCGCCCAAAAGTGCATTTTGATGTCCTCTGTTTCGGCTCATTTTAATTCCGTTTACATATTTGTTAGTTTTGTAAAGACCTGAAATTATCTCCCATGTCCTGTCCTTACTGCCATCGTCAATGTAAACGATTTTGCTGTCGTCAGTAATTTTTCCCTCTGCCATAAGCTGGTCGTACTTTTTAGTCAGCTTTTCTGTTGTGTCAAAAAGCACTTCCTCCTCGTTATAGCAAGGAACTGCCAAATATAACTTAACCACTATACCATACCCTTTTCCATTAATTTTTCTTTATCAGCAAATCTATATCCTCGTTTTTGCCCATCATAAGCAATGTTTCTTCCTTTTTAAACACATGGTCGGGAGATGGCATAGGATACAAAGTATCGTTTTCCTTTACCGCCAAAATTGAAACCCTGTGTTTGTTACGAACATCAATGCCTACAATGGTCTTGCCCACCCATGACTTTGGTGTGAGAACCTCATATATGCTGTATTCCGGCGTAAGCTCAATGTAGTCAAAAACATTTTTTGCACCGTACTTTATAGCCAGCTTTTCTGCAATTTCTTTTTCACCGTATACAACATGGTCGGCACCGTTCCTGAGCAAAAGCTTTTTGTGTACCTGTCTTGTTGCCCTTGCAAGGATGAACTTTGCACCGTAGTCCTTTAGCAAAACCACAGTTTCCAAAGCCTCTTGAAAGTTGTCGCCAATGGCAACGACACAAATATCAAAATCCTTTACACCCAAGGATTCTATAAACTGCTCCTGAGTGGAGTCGCCTATTTGAATATTTCTGACAAATGGCACAGCACTCTCTGCTCTCTCCTTGGAGGAATCTATGGCGAGGACATCATTTCCCTCTTCAATAAACTTAGCAGCCATATGCCTGCCAAATCTGCCTAAACCAATAATCAAAATATCTTTCATAATTGTGACCATTCCTTTATAAAGACAAAAAGTGAACTTCTTCCCTATTCACTATTACCTATTACCTAAAATCATCCTACCCTAACCTCTTCGCTGGGCAGTCTTGATACATTGGAGAACTTGTCCGGTGAAAATGCCATAAAAATTGTAAGAGGACCAACACGGCCTGCATACATAAGTCCCATAAGAATAAGCTTGCTTACCACACCAAGACCGGATGTTAAGTCAAGGGATAAGCCCACCGTAGCCAATGCCGAGGACGATTCAAACATTGCCGTAAGCATAGGGATATTTTCTACTCTGGAAATCGCAATGGCACTTCCTGTTGTCAGTATTACATAAATTACAAATATTGTCAATACTGTCTTAACCACAGGTGCCGGAACACTTCTGCCAAAGCACTCAACATCTGTTTTCTTCCTTACTGTACTAATGAGGTTAAAGAAAAGTATTCCCAATGTTGTTGTCTTAAAGCCACCGGCAGTAGAGCCGGGAGAACCGCCCACAAGCATAAGAAGAATAATTATCATCTGCGAGGCTTGTGTCATATCGGCAATATTTACCGACTCAAATCCTGCTGTCCTTGCTGTTACAGACTGAAACAGAGAAAGGAGCACCTTTTTGCCAAAGCTCATTCCCTGAAAAGCCTTTGTTTCAAGGAGAAAAATAAATACTGCACCAAACAGAATAAGGAAAAGTGAAACAGTCACTACAATCTTGGTGTGAAGTCGCATAAGCTTAAACTTAAATTTGCTCTGCCACAAATCCACCCAAACAAAAAATCCTAAACCGCCTATAATTATTAACAGCATTGTGACTATGTTAAAATATATGTTCCCCTGAACAGAGATTAAAGATTCCTCACCAGTTATCCCCATAAGGTCAAAACCTGCATTACAAAATGCCGAAACAGAGTGGAACACGCTAAAGTAAATACCCCTTAATGCACCAAGTACAGGAACATAAAAAAAGCTGTACGCCAAAGCACCCAAAGCCTCAAATGCAAGAGTGCCAAAGACAATTACTTTTGTTAGGGATACAATTTCTCCTATTGTAGGGGCAGACACCGACTGTTGCATAAGGGTTCTGTTGGTAATGCTTAGCTTTTTCCTAAGAACAGTCACCAGGGTAACTGCAAAGGTCATAAAACCTACTCCGCCAATTTGAATAAGGCACAAAATTACAATTTGCCCAAAAAGGCTCCAATATTCATATGTGTTAAAAACAGAAAGACCTGTTACACAGGTTGCAGAGGTTGCTGTAAAGCAAGCGTCTAAAAAATTGGTGGCACTTCCCGTTCTGGATGAAACAGGAAGAGTTAGCAAAACTCCGCCAAGTATTATTATAAGAAAATAAACTATTGCAAAAATTTTGGTAGCACTTAGCCTTTTCAATAAATTCACCCCATTTTCAAAATTATATCACTTAACTATTGTAAAATCAATTACATAAAAATTATTTATGTTAATACATTCTATTTTGAAATGAATTATGGTATAATTATCTTGGAAAACACGATTGGAGGCAACAATGAATATACCGTCACTACTTATACCAAAGGCAAATGTTGAGTATTTACACAGCAAGGATTCTATTGAATTTGCACTTTCAATATTCAGACAAAATTCCTACCAGGCTGTGCCTGTTATAAATACCGAGGGAGTTTACAGAGGAACTGTCACCGAGGGTGACTTCCTGTATTTCCTAATGGATAACCCAAATGCCGACTTAAAAAAGGTTAAGGTTAGGAATATCCTTAGGGAAGGCTACTACGATTCCGTAAAAATAACCGCAAGTATAGACAAGCTCCTTATAAAGAGCCTTGACCAAAACTTTGTTCCTGTTACCGACGACAGAAATGTTTTTGTTGGTATTGTAACAAGGAAAGTGATTTTCAAGGAGATTTACGAGGCACAGCTAAAGGAAAAATACGGTACATAACCGAATTTTTAATGCAGAATTAAGTTAAAAAGTCCGTTGCAAATTTTGGTAATTTGCAACGGACTCATTTTTATTTTTTGTATTTATTTGGAATGATTATCTCCGCAGTATCCTGCTTTGCTCGTTTCTTAACAATCTTTTCCTGTTCTGCGTCACCAAAGTCGTCACCGTAGTCACTTTTGCTCCTTTGTGAGCTTGGGACATAATATCCGTCCTCGTCTGTAATGCCTGAGGCATGGGAATGCTTTGTTGAAGACTTAGGATTTGCCTTAGCTTTATTTTTTTTCTTTGGAGCATAGCCCTTTTTCTTTTTTCTTGTGAAAACAATAAACAGGATTATGCAAACAACTGCTAAGATAAAGCAAATAATTGCGGCGGTCATAGCCCAGTTAAGGCTGTTAAGGAAAGCCTGAAAACCTGTTGCCTTGTCGCTGTTTTTGATGTAATCAAAGGGGCTGGAATCTTCGTCGTCGTTTTCCTTGGTTTGAGCCAATTTTTCGGCAATTTTCTTCCAGTTACTCTTGCTGAGCTCTGTGTCGTCAATCTCTCTTCCGCTGTTGTAAAGGGAAGAAGTGTTGTCTGTGGGACTTGTGGACTCAGTATCGTAATACTCCTCTTGATTAGCGTATTCAGTTACAGGCTCCTGATAAAAGCTGTAGTTTTCAACCTCATTGTTATAGTTATTGTATTCATTATCCGGAACATAAGTTTCCTGCGGTGCCTGGGTATATACAGGTGGTTCTGTGTATTCAGGTTCCGGTGCCTGGGTATAAACAGGTGGTGCTGTTGTATAAACAGGCTCAGTTGCCTGAGTATAAGCAGGTGGTGCTGTTGTATAAATAACAGGCGGGTCGGTTACCTCCTCCTGGGGAGGGTCAACCACAATATCCTCAGCCGAAACCATAATTACGGATACAGCCATCAGCATTATTGCAACCCCTGTTACTCCCAATATACTTAACAATTTTTTACATTTTCTTAGCATAATGGGGCTCCTTATCTACAGTTAATCGTTAAATGCTTATTGTGCCGGTTCAGTAGTTGAGGTTTCCTCAGGTTCCTCCCAGAACATATCAGGGTCATACTTATCAACTACGGAAGAATTAACCTCGCACTTAAGTGCCTTTGCCTCTTTGTTGATATAATCGCCAAACTCGTCCTTCTTCATATTCTGAAGAACACTCTTTCTTGTTGAGTCGTCCTTTGTGAGGTATTCCTTTTCGCCGTCCTTTGCGTTCAGCTTTTGAACAACATAAACAGTTTTGGAATCCTTTTCACCTATGGTAACAGCCTTTGCCTCGCCATTCTTTAACTTAACAAGCTCTTTGGCAACATCTTCGCCAATATTTGATGCGCCTAAATTGTCCTTATCAAGGAGTTCGCAACCCTCTTGTACTGTGTCGGAAGCCTTAGCGTCACTCTTGATAGCCTTTAAGTACTTTTCACACTGGTCGTCAATAGCACTTCCGCCGTTTATTGCCTTTACATAGCTGTCAGCCTGATTTGTAAGGTTCTTCTGCTTCTTTGAGCTGTAAGCCTTTGTTGTCTGCTGACCTGCATCATCAGTTGTCTGCTCATACAGAGGAATTGTAAAGTATGTGTAATATGTGTAGTTGTCGTCAAAATACTTCTTTAGCTCCTTGTCGGAAACTTCCTTTTCGCCGTCCTTGTCGTAAAGAAGGTCGAAGAGCTTTTGCTGTTTTGCCGGTGTTATATACTGGAGTTCGCAGTAGCTGTCCTGAGAAATTCCGTATGGTTCAAGGAGTTCCTGTTCAGGAGTTGTACCGTAACCCATCTGGCTGTAATAGCTGTACATATAGCCAAGCTCCCAGTCCTGAGTTGCCTGGTCTTTATAAGAAGCCTCGTCAACAGTAGCATTTCTCTCATCAACAGCCTTGTCAATGAACAGGGACTGTCTTACTGTAAGGTCAGCCTTTTCCTTAATCCAGTCGGAGGCAACAGCCTCTTTACCGTCGTCGTCCTTAATCTTAAGGTCCAAAAAGCTTTCGTTCTCTTTGTAGCCGTCGGCTTTTTCGGCAAAAGTCTTTGCCTGATTGTAGGCATTGTACATAGCATAGATATACACACCTATTGCCTTTTCATTATCGCCGTCTTTGTAAGCCCACTCGGCTTTTGTGCTTATCGGAGTACAGGCTGCCATAGAAATCATCATTGCTCCTGCAACTGTACCTGCCATAATTTTTTTAATGTTCTTAAACTTCATTTCATTATACCTGCCTTTAGGATAATATAACATAAGATGTATTATACATTATCTTTCACAAAAAGTCCATAAAAATAACGAAAATTTAAAAATTTAGTCGTTTTTATCGTGAAAAACATCAAAATATATACATAAATTCCTATAAATAGAGGGTAATATATACTTATTCTTCCCTGAATAATTCTATTAAAGCATTAAGTGCCTTATCCTTTTTGCCAAAGGAAAGGGTTATATACGGGTTTTGACTTGGTGTAAGTATCGCCTTTCCCTTAGCTTTGCCTATTAAATCGTAAATATCTGGATTATTCAAATTGTCAAAATAAAGGAGTATGGTATTTTCATTTTGCTT
The DNA here is from genome assembly GCA_051880975.1 of Ruminococcus sp. Taxonomy (GTDB): domain Bacteria; phylum Bacillota; class Clostridia; order Oscillospirales; family Acutalibacteraceae; genus Ruminococcoides. The sequence continues at coordinate 4,961 of JBJEOZ010000226.1, read as the reverse complement.
TATCTCCTTTATTCCGTAATGGTTTGCACGGTTTCGGATTAGGGCAATATCACAAAGCCCCACAACAGCCTCCGGCATATCTCCGTAACGGTCGCAAAGCTCATCCACCACATCATCATAGTCCTGACTGCTTTTAATATCTGCAATTCTTTTGTAGGCGTCAAGACGGAGGGAAAGGCTTTCGATATAGCTTTCGGGAATATGTGCGTCCATCTGAATATCAACTGTACATTCGTTGATAGATGAGGTGCTTTTCTCACCTTTTTCCTCCTTAACAGCCTCGTCAAGTAGCTTTAGGTACATATCGTAACCAACATCCTCCATATGACCATGCTGTTGACCGCTAAGGATATTTCCTGCACCTCTAAGCTCCAAATCCCTCATTGCAATCTTAAAGCCACTGCCGAACTCGGTAAACTCACGAATTGCATTAAGCCTTTTTTGGCTTATATCCGAAAGCACCTTGTGAGGGTTAAAGGTAAAGTAGGCATAGGCTCTGCGAGGACTTCTGCCAACTCTTCCCCTAAGCTGGTGAAGCTGTGAAAGTCCCATTTTATCTGCATTTTCTATTATAAGAGTATTTGCGTTTGGCAGGTCAACACCTGTTTCAATTATGGTGGTGCACACAAGGACATTAATCTCCTGATTAATCATCTTTGCCCAAATATCGGAAAGCTCATTTTCTGACATTTTTCCGTGACCTACCGCTATTTTAGCCTCCGGAATTGCCTCTGAAAGTGCAACTGCCTTGGCGCTGATTGACTCAACATTGTTGTGGAGATAGAAAACCTGACCGCCTCTGCGGAGTTCCCTGCGGATAGCCTCGTGGATAACAGCAGGGTCATATTCAAGCACATAGGTTTGAACAGGCTGACGGTTTGTAGGGGCTTCCTCCAAAACAGACATATCACGAATGCCACTCATAGCCATATTGAGAGTTCTTGGAATCGGTGTTGCAGAAAGGGTTAGGACATCAACATTTTTGCAGACCTCCTTAAATCTTTCCTTGTGGGCAACGCCAAACCTTTGCTCCTCGTCAATTATGGCAAGACCTAAATCACGAAAAACTACATCCTTTTGGACAAGTCTGTGAGTACCCACAACAATATCAATTTCCCCACGCTTTAGCTTTTCCAGTATTTCCTTTTGCTGTTTTTGAGTCCTGAATCGGCTCAACAGCTCTATCCTTACAGGATAATCGTCAAATCTGTTGAGAATTGACTGATAGTGTTGCCACGCAAGAATTGTGGTTGGGCAAAGTATGGCACATTGTTTGCTGTCGCACACACACTTAAATGCCGCCCTAAGGGCAACCTCGGTTTTGCCAAAGCCAACATCACCGCAGAGCAATCTGTCCATCGGTGCAAGCTTTTCCATATCTCCCTTGATTTCGTCTGCACATCTCATCTGGTCGGGGGTTTCGTCATACATAAACTTTGCCTCAAAATCCCTTTGCCATTCACCGTCGGGAGAAAATGCATATCCCTTTGCCTGCATACGCTCTGTGTATAGCTTTGAAAGCTCCTTAGCCATATCCTTTACGGCTGTTCGCACCCTTGACTTTGTCCTTTGCCAGTCTGTACCCCCAAGTCGTGACAGCTTTACACGGTCATTTTCACGGGGACCGATATACTTTGCCACCAAGTCAAGCTGTGTTACAGGAACATAAAGGACATCACCCTTTGCGTAGGTGATTTTTATGTAGTCTTTTTTCACGCCCTGTACATCCAGCTTGTGAATACCGCTGAAAACACCTATTCCGTGGGTGGAGTGAACAACATAATCCCCCTTGCTAAGCTCTGCAAGGGAATAAATCTCCTTGCCCTGTTTTTTGCTTTTCACCTTTCTCTTTGGCTTTGTCATAGACTGACCGTATGTGATCAGGTGGAAGTCGGTTTGGAGCAACTCAAAACCAGCGGAAAGAGCGCCTTCCATAACGTAAATATTGCCCTGCTGCAAAGCGGTAAGGTCATTTACAAACCTTGCCTTAAAGCCCTTTTCGTTAAGCTCCAATGCAAGATTTTTTGCTGATTTTTCAGTACCTGCCAAGATAACAACTGTTGTTCTCTCGTTGTAAAAACCGCTTAAATCCTCGCAGAGAACAGAAACAGCACCGTTCCAAAGGGGAAGTTGTTTTATGTTAAAGGTTACAATGTCGCTTAAGGGCAAATCAAAATGACCTGAGGTAAAGTTATCCAAAAATACTGTGTGCCTTTGATTAATCTCCTCAATAAACTCCTTATAGCTCATTGAGAATTTATCAAGGCCTTTGCAAAGGATACCCTGACTGAAGAACTCCGTCATATCCTCCTTGTACTGAAATTCCGCTCCCTTTACCCTTTCCGAAACCTTGGTATGTTCGCTGATAAAAATAAAGTCCTCTTTGTCAAAATAGTCAAACACCGTTTCCGGCTTGTCATAGACAAAAGAAATGTATTTATCAAGGTTTGTAAGGTTAACTCCGCTTTCTATCGCCTCTGCGTCACGGTAAAGGATCTCCTTTGCCTTTGCAGTTTTTTCACTTCTAAGGGAATTTGCCTTTTTGATAATCTTTTGTGCAAGGGTATGCTTATCCTCAACCAAAAGCTCATTTGAGGGAGAAAGCATAATCCTTTCCACCTTGTCAAATCGCCTTTGTGACTCTATGTCAAAGTAGTTGATTGAGTCGATTTCATCTCCCCAAAACTCCACACGGACAGGATATTCGTTGTCGGGTACAAAAAAGTCCAAAATTCCACCTCTCACGGAAAATTGTCCTGTGCCCTCCACCATATCTGTCCTTTCGTATCCAAGGAGAGTTAATGCGTCAACACATTTTTCTACAGTAATCTGCTGACCTACCTGAATTTTTAGGGTCGCCTTTTCCAGCACTTCCTTTGGCATTGTATATTGGAGAAGTGCATCAATAGTGCCGATTACAACATCACATTCACCTAAGGTCAGCTTTGTCAGCACCTTTAGCCTTTGATGCTCGTATTCCCTTGAAATACCGCTGACCTCTCTGAAATTCATATCCCTGAGAGGATAAACACACGCCCTTATGCCAAGTGTACAAAGGTCGTTGCAAAGTACCTGCGATTCTTTCTCGTCAGAGGCAACACAAAAAGCCCTGACATTATGAAAATGGCAGAGCGTACCTATAATATTAGCTTTAAACTGGGTGTTCAGTCCTGTTACCGCAACTGCACCCGCTATATCCATATAGGAATTTAGCTTTTTGTAGGCTTTTAATTCCGATATAGAATTAAATATAAAATCCATTTTTCACCTGCTTAAATTGGGGGATTATTTAGGAATTAAACAAATTCATTGCCTTGTCAACATTGCCCTCCAATATATATGGCAATGCCTCACAACAGTTTTCTGCCATTTGGTCAATGAGTTTAATTTCGTCACCACTAAATTTTGACAACACCCATTTGGCAAGGTCGTAGTCGGGATGTGGCTTTTTGCCGATACCCACCTTTATTCTGGGGAAGGTGTCCTTTCCGCTTAAATATATGATATTTTTCACACCGTTTTGACCGCCGTCACTACCCTTTCGGCGAATTCTCATCTTGCCCACATCAAGGGATATGTCATCAAATATTAATACCACATTTTCGGCGGGAATTTTGTAGAAATTCATCGCCTCTACAACAGCCTGACCGCTGTTGTTCATATAGGTTTGGGGTTTCATCAGCAGAACTTTTTTACCGCCTATGGTACATTCCCCCACAAGGGACTTGAATTTGATACGATTTACATTTGCTCCGAATTTTTCCGCAACTTTGTCAAGGCAGATAAACCCTGTGTTGTGCCTTGTATTCTCGTACTTTTTGTCCGGATTTCCCAGACCGACAACCATATATTCAACTGAGGAAGAAAACTTTTTTTTAGAAAACATAAACTCACCTATGGCATAAAAATGAGGGGCACATTTACTGTGCCCCGAATAATTTGAAAAAGTTATCTAAACGCAAATATTATGCGTTGATTGGAGAAACAGGCTTGTCTGCATAAATTCTCTCGATAGCCTCTGCAAAAACAGGAGCAACAGGAAGAATTGTAAACTTGTCAAGCATCTTCTCCTCCGGAATAGGCACAGTGTCAAGAAGTACAACTTCCTTGATTGGGCTTTTCTGGATTCTGTCGATAGCAGGACCTGAAAGTACAGCGTGTGTTGCACAGGCTGTTACATCAATAGCACCGCCCTTTTCGATAATAGCCTCGGCGGCATTGCAAAGTGTTCCTGCTGTGTCAATCATATCGTCAACAAGGATAACTCTCTTACCCTTTGCCTCACCGATAATGTTCATAACCTCAGAAACATTTGCCTTTTGACGTCTTTTATCAATGATAGCAAGACCACAGCCTATTTTAGCCGCAAAGTTTCTTGCTCTTGTTACAGAACCAAGGTCAGGGGAAACAACTACATAGTCATCTGCGTGTGTACCCATCTTTTCTCTCATATGTGTTGCAAGGATTGGAGCGCCGATGAGATGGTCAACAGGAATGTTAAAGAAGCCCTGAATCTGGTTGGCATGAAGATCCATTGTAAGGATTCTGTCAGCACCGGCAGCTGTGATAATGTCTGCGCAAAGCTTAGCTGAGATTGGATCTCTTGCCTTTGCTTTTCTGTCCTGACGAGCATATCCGAAATAAGGCATAACTGCTGTGATTCTTCCGGCAGAAGCTCTCTTCATAGCGTCAATCATAATCAGCATTTCCATCAGATTGTCGTTTACAGGTGTGCAGGTTGACTGAACAATATAGCAGTCACTTCCTCTTACAGACTCGTTAAGTGAAACAGCAATTTCACCGTCAGAGAAAGTACAGCAGTTGCTCTTTCCAAGTGGAAGTCCAAGACAACCGGCAATTCCCTGAGCTACATCTTTGTTGGATGAGCCGGAGAAAATCTTAATGTCTTTACCATTGAAATTCATTTTATAAACCCCTTACCTTTTTTATTATATAAAAAT
>JBJEOZ010000225.1:0-3827 GCA_051880975.1 Ruminococcus sp. | reverse complement strand
AACATAACATTAGGATTGTCATACAAAATCTGCTGAAGCTGTTTGTTGCCTGAATAGTCAAGACCCAAAGGAATATCGTAATATGGGTCGTCCTCGTCGTCACCTACACCCCACTTCCAAAAGCCTGCGTGTTCATATATGTAGGTGTTATGACCGTCATTTTTATATTTATTCAGCAAATTTTTCACCCAATTAAGCTGGGTTGTGGAAAATTCATCATTATATTTTGGGTTAAAGTTGTTTTCAATAGCCATTATGATGAAGTGGTCGCCTGTTTTTGGCTCGTCAAAGGCGTAGTAGGCTTTGTCGGACTTAAGGCTTTCTTCATCGCACAAAAGTCCTGTTGCTTTTACAAATGCACTAATTGCAGTTGACTTTGATGTCCACATCTCGTGGTTACCGATTGACTCGTAAATCGGGTTACAGTAGTCGCTTTCAGCCAAAACCTTTTGATAGCTTTTCCACTCGGAAACATAGTTGCTCTGTGAGTCACCGTTTTGGTTGTTTACATTATCTCCCCCTGTTACGATAAAGTCAACATTTCTGGCGGCGGCACTGTCAAGAGCCTTTCGCCAATGCACCTCGTCATATGGATATTTTCCACTGCCGTAGCCGTCGTTGGCAATGTGAATGTCACTGTATGAGCCAAAGGAATATCTTTTCTCGCTACTTGAATGAGGGAATCTCTTATTTTGCGGTATGGTGTACACAGCGTCAGCCTTTGAAACTGATTTGTCAGTTGGCTCTGATGACGCCTTAAATGCAATTATCTTTGTAGCGTCTGCCGGAATAGCTGTTTGGGTGTACATCTTGGTTGACACACCGGAGGTAGTTACCGACAGCTTGTCAATAGGATAGTAACCGTCAAGAGCTTTGCTGTCGTTTGCCCAATACAGGTAATAAGTACCTGTGCTACTGCTGTCTTTAGCCTTTACGGTAATAGTACCCTCGGCAAAACCTGCTTTGCCTGAGTCACTGCCTGTAAAGCTGTAAGTAATGTCTGCAGACGCACCGCTTGAATACAAATTTGAGGATTGGGCAAATACAGATGAGGAAATCAGCACCGCACTTGCCAATACTGAAAGTATTACTAAACAAGATAGAAGTCTGCGTGAAAGATGTTTTCTTGCTTTCATAAAAAAGCCTCCTAAAGTCTATCAATTAACCAAGAGGGATATTATAGATTTTCTTATCTATTCCACCGGTTTCCTTATATTTAAAGGTGATTGTCAAAAGTCCCATTGTTGCGTCACCCTCTGCTGTGCCAAGCTCAACGTCGGTAACCTCAACCTCTTTAACCTGACTGTTTACTGCTGAGGTTATTTCGTCCTTTACCTTTTTTTCAACATCGGGGGAAAGCTTGTTTTCGCTTTCGGCAAGGATTTTCAGTGTATCACTGCCTGTTGTTTTTCCGTCCTCTGTTCTCTTTTTACTGGCAACTGCAAAATAAACATCGTTTTCCAGTTCCTGATAATTTTCAGGGAAAGAGTTTTCGTCAACACTTGGCTGAGAAACTGTTGTTGCCTGAGCCACATTGTTGTTTACACTTACTTCTTCCCCATCACTTACATAGTTGCCCTGTGGTGCAGGTGCAGGGTCGTCACCGCATCCTGCAAGGGAAGCAAAGGATAGAACAAATACTAACGAGAGTAAAACTGATATAATTTTTGATGATTTCATTTGATAAATTCCTTTCAAATTATTTCATAATGTTTGTGTATTTACACTTTTCAACATATATAATGATAACACAAAACGGCATTTATTTCTATCAATTTGAACTTAATTATTGCACAAAGTTTTAATCTTAGATTTAGTAAAAATAAACTAACACACAGTTATTTTTGACAAAAAATCCGCTCAATAATTTGTGAAAGTAAATAAAAAGGGAACGGATTTACCGTTCCCTAAAAACCATATTAAGAGCCTGCCGATTCGTATTTCTTAATACCTCGGTTCCAAACCAAGATGGAAACTACAAACAGCAGTGATGAAATAAGTATTGTTCCAAGTACGCAGAACAGTCCGTTTTCTCCACGCAAAAAGTAGCTTGCAGGATAATAGGCTGTAAAGGCAAAAGGAATTATAAATGTGATAACAACCTTAATAAAGTTGTTGTAGATTGTAACAGGGTACTTTGAAAAGTCACTGCTCATATAGAACATATGGGTGATGTGACCGCTTTGCTTTGTCCAAAAGGAAATTGCAGAGGTTATTATCTTGATTGCTGTGTAGATAAGAACAGCAAAAGGAACAAGCAAAAGCAGAACAAGAACTCTGTACCAAACAATGTCTGCACCAATTTGAATTAGGCTGTATGTAATGAGAATAATTCCCATTATCAATTCACCAAAGGCATCAATCTGGAATTTTTCAACCGTAACATAGAAAAGGCTGTTGATAGGTCTTGTAAGGTACTTATCAAATTCACCTTTTCGTACAATGTGGTATCCAACCATCCACAGGTTGTCAAAGAACATATGGTCAATCGCCTTTGGAATAAGGCTAAAGCCGTAGATAAACAAAATTTCATCAAAGGTCCAGCCTGCCAAATCGGGAATTTGACTGAAGATGATTCCGATAAACAGAATTTCAAGTGCCTGACTCAAAAGGAAGCCCACAGCTCCCACAATAAAGTCAACCTTATATTCCATAAGCTTTTTCAGGTATTGGGCGATAAAAATTCGATGAAGTCTAAAAGCTCTTTTCATTTTATCAACCTCCCTGTAAGCAGAGGTGCTTCATTGCACTCTTCCAAAGCAATTTGGAAACAACAACGAAGAACGCAAGCCAAAATACTTGAAGTGCCATTGAGAACAGAATTTCCCACCCTGTGTAAACTTCCATATAAATCATAACAGGTGTATAGGAAAGACTGGCAAAAGGCAGATATGTCAGCACAATTCTAAGTGCATCCGGCATAAATGCAAGTGGTATTGTTGCACCTGACAGGAAGTTTACAATAACATTCTTGATTAGATTTGTTCCCCAAAGGTTTGTCAGGAAAAACGCCAAAAACCCGTAGCATACATTAAAGTAAAAATTAATGAGGTATGCAAGTTGCAGGGAAACAAAGAACAATAAAAAGTACCAAATGTTAAAGCAAACACCGCCTGTTGCAACAAACCTGTAAATTTCCACTCCCAAAACAATAGGGAAAAACATTATGGAATAATTCATCACCTTGTTGCCAAGCTCCTGAAACAGAAAGCACATATCAAAGGAGCAGGGCTTTATCAGCCTCATAGTAACAGAGCCGTCCACAATTTCTTCTCCCAAAGCAAAGGCTCCGTCACTAAAGGACAAATATCCCGTCAGGAAAGAAATAAACACATATACTATCATATTCTCCATAGTAAAACCCATAAAGGTTTCACCGTTTGAGGAGTTAAAAACAGCCTTCCACACAAAGAACATTACAAAGCACTTGAAAATTTCTCCAAGCATAAAGAATATAAAATTTGCCCTGTAAGCCATAGAGCTTTGAAGTCCGGCTTTTGAAAAGGGAAGGTATGTACGAATAAACTTCTTCATTACACACCGTCCTTGTATATTCGGCGGATAATCTCCTCAATATCTGCGTCCTTAACATTGATGTCACGAACATCAATTTTGCCAAGGGTATATTTGAGAATATCCTGAACAGACGCCTTGTGGCTGTTGAAACGAACAGTCACCTGCACACCTTTACATTTTACCGACAAATCGTCTTCGTCAAAGTTAAAGGCGGAGGCGTAGTCAAGGGCAGAAATATCTCCCTCGTCCTTCATTTCAAACGCCAGTTCTCTCATCTGACCGAATTTGTGCTTAAGGTTGTTAATCTGGCC
>JBJEOZ010000224.1:0-18278 GCA_051880975.1 Ruminococcus sp. | reverse complement strand
GGAAATGATGATGTTTCCATTAACACAGCCATTGCAAGAAGGGCAACACTAAAGGAAAAGAAGTGCGGTGGCACAAGAATTCACTCCTTCCCCTGCCGTGTAATTATCCCAAAGGACAAAACCTTTATGGAGGGCATTCATATGGTGAGAGATATGCAAAACCAAATGTTCCGCCACGCAAATTTCGACCCTGTTGCCTACTTTGCCCACCGTGGACAGATTTACAAAAATCAACCCGGACATACATATGAGCCAATGTCACTGACATATCAGCCACTTTCACTAAGGTCATCAAGCCTTGAACAGCTGGGTGACATCAAGTACAAAACAAAGTGGTATGAAAACGGCGCTACAACACAGGGAATGTACCTGACAGTATCTCACCGCCCTGCCGACAACGGACTTGACTTTAGCTTTGAGCATCAAATCAAGGCAGTTTCAAGGGAACAGCTTGAATATATGTACTACTACCTATGCAAAATTATGTTCAAGGGTACAGAAAATCCAAACCTGACTGTTGGGGAAATAATTAATTTAGTGTAAAGGAAGAAATATTATGTTTGATAAATTTGTAGAAATCATTTGTAACTATGTAGAGGTTGAGCCACAGGACGTTAAGCCGGAGTCACGCTTTATGGAGGATTTGGGCTTTACATCATTCGACTTTATGAGTATGCTGGGCGAAATTGAGGACGAATTTGACATCGAGGTTGACGAACAAAAAGTAATCGACATCCGCACAGTGGGCGAGGCAGTAGAGTACATAGAAAGCCTTATCTAAAAATGGAAAATTGAAAATGGAAAATGGAAAATGGAAAATGGAAAATTCAGAATTCATAATGTATAATTCATAATTCGGAATTCGGAATTCGGAATTATAGTAAATACAATCTGTCATTCCGAGAACTCTCCCCTCTGTCATTCTGAGGGAGCAAAGCGACCGAAGAATCTGAAAGGAAAGCAGTAGTGCATTAATCGACACTATCAGGTTAGATGAAATTAAGGACTAAACAAAGGCTCCATCGGATGAGGGAGCTGTCGGCTCTGCCGACTGAGGGAGCGAAAAAGTAGTCAATACATCTCGCTTTGTCTTTAGATAACAAGGTTTGAGTCAGAACATATAACCGCACTACCCTCTAAACCAAAATGCATAATGCAGAATTTTAGCACAAACAAACTAACAGGAGGAACACAATGTCTTGTACCACAATTCGTGAAATTCTTGTAAATGCCGAAAAGGAGTTCGGCAGTGGGGACGCTGTAAGATTTAAGGTGTCCAAAAATGAAATAGGTGCAAAAACCTACACACAGCTGAAAAATGACAGCGAAAGCTTTTCAAGAGTCCTTGAAAGCCTTGGCGAAAGGGGCGGTCACATTGCAGTTACAGGTATGACCTCATACGAATGGATTGTCACCTACCTTGGAACAGTCAACAGCGAAAGCGTTGCAGTTCCCCTTGATGTTTCTCTCCCTGCAGATGACCTTTGCGACCTTATCAACAGGTCAGACGCAACAGTCCTTGTCTTTGACGAGGTACGCAAGGATGTTGCCCGGTCCGCAATGGAAAATTGCCCAAAGCTAAAGCACATAATCTCTATGCAAAAGGAAACAGGCGACGACAAAATCAAGTCATTTTGGGAGCTTGTAAGGGAAAATCAGGGCAGTTACGACCATATGCCAAAGCCTGACAGCCTATGCACAATTATGTTCACATCAGGCACAACAGGCAAAAGCAAGGGTGTAATGCTCACCCAGGAGAATATGGCGGTAAACGCAACCTGTCTTGATATGAAAATCCCGCCAAGGACTGTAATCCTGTCAGTACTGCCAATCCACCACGCATACTGCCTAAGTATGGATATTCTAAAGGGAATTTCACTGGGAAGTGTAATCTGCATTAACGACTCCCTTATGCGAGTTGCAAAGAACATCAAGCTGTTTAAGCCCAATATGATACTGATGGTTCCCCTGATGATAGAAACCATAGCCAAAAAGCTGGAAGAAGTGAAAATGCTACCGGCAAAAATCGTAAAGAAAAAGGTTTTCGGCGACCAGTTCAACACAATTTGCAGTGGCGGTGCATACCTGAATCCCGCATATATTGATATGTTTGAAAAGTTCGGAATAACCATTTTACAGGGCTACGGAATGACGGAATGTTCCCCTGTTATCAGCACAAATCTCCCTTGGAAAATCAAGAAAAATTCCGTAGGAAAGCTAATGCCAAACTGCAAGGCAAAGGTTGTTGACGAGGAGCTTTGGGTAAGCGGTTCAAGCGTAATGCAGGGCTACTACAAAATGCCTGAGGAAACCGCAGAGGCACTAAAGGACGGTTGGCTTGTAACAGGCGACTTAGGCTATGTTGACGAGGACGGATATGTCTTCCTCACAGGCAGAAAGAAAAACCTAATCATCACCAAAAACGGCGAAAATGTTTCCCCTGAAGAAATAGAAAACAAGCTGGGCGAAAACCGCCTTGTATGTGAAGTTTTGGTAAGGGAAAACGAGGGCGTCATCGAGGCAGAAATCTTCCCTGATATGGAATACGCCAAAAAGAAAAAAATCAAGGATATTCCAACCACCCTACAAGAAATCATCGACGAATACAACACCACAGTCCCCCTATACAAAAAGGTATACCGCCTAAAAGTGCGTGAAACCGAGTTTGAAAAAACCCAAACAAAGAAAATTAAAAGATTTTAACCAAAAACCCCCGAGGAACTTCGGGGGTTGTGTTATGCCTGTTTTGTTGATGTAAACAAAGGCTCCATCGGATGAGTATTCCCTTGCTAAGGGAAATGCCCCTCTGGTGGAGGCTGGCTGTCAGCCAAAATGCCTACCTCTGTCATTCCGAATTATGCATTCTTTTTGCTACGCTCTACAAGGTCGTCCCAGTTTTCTATTACGACTTGGTTTTCGTATTCTTCCAGGTTGTAGGACGAGGTTATACCTGCGTTTTTCCCCAAGGGTGGTTGGAGGGAATTTGGGTTGCCGTAATTCCCCTCTTGATTTGCGTAGTTGCCCTCCATAATCTTCGTTATGTTTGCCGGCTTAAGTACCCATTCAAGGTTACAACCTGTCCACTTTCCGTTTCTACCGCTTAAAAAGTCGGAATCATCCACAATTTTAAATAACTCCTCCAGGGTTTTGCCATACTCCTTCAGCTTAAAGTTTGCCATATCAATCATCAATTTCCGTTCATCTGTCAGCTCCTTGGGCTTGGGAAGAGTTTTACAAATATTACAGAACAATTCAAGAGCGTGAGAATATAAATCTACGAAGTAGTATCCTTTTCTCTTCTCTCCTTTTGTTTGATTTTCTTTTGTTTCATTTACTATACTCTTATTTTCTTTTCTTTCCTCTCCTTTACTTTCCTCTTCTTTTGTTTCTTTTACTTTACTTTCCTTTCCTTTACTTTCCTTTACTTTACTTTGGGGATTATTGTTATCATTTTCGGGGTTAATGTCAACATTAACTCGGTTATTGCTTACGCAATTTGAAAATTGGGTATAAGAAATTAAGAGGTATTCCTCTTTGACACAAACCTGTTTACGGCGACTAACTGCCTCAAAATACCTTTCCTGTATCCCAACAGATGTTAGAATACCGTACTTCTCAAACATAGCTTTGTCAAAAATACCTCTCTTAATTGAAGCTCCCACTATTTCTGAAACGGCATTACCACCCAAGCCATTCTTTTTTCCGAACAATAATGCAACCTCATCTGTCCATTCACAATAGTAACCTCGCTCCCCGTATATCCTTTGAAAGAGTTTAACGACTACTGCAAATCCTGTTAATCCAAATTCAGCCTCAATTAATTCTATCTTGCCATTACAGACAACATCCAAAGGAAAGTAATCAAGTCCTTGCTTTTGCGGTCTTGCCATTACTTATCTCCTTAATTTTTTTGTATAAACACCATTTGCATTTATACTACCTAATATTGTAGGGATTTTTTTGACCTTACGCAATGCAATTATTGCATAGTTGGGAAGTTAATTTTCCATCTTAACATTTAATATTTAATGACAAAATCAAAAACTATAAATATAAGACCAAATCATACACTTGCAAAATGCCTATTTCTGTGTTATACTTAATAGGCTTGATAAACAAGTGTAAATTTTGTCTTCGTAGCTCAGCAGGATAGAGCGTTCGCCTCCTAAGCGAAAGGCCGTGGGTTCGAATCCCGCCGAGGACGCCACAAAAAGTCGAAAGCCTTTTTTTGAGGTTTTCGGCTTTATTTTTTTCTGAAATTTTCTTGTTCACTGCTCTCGGCATCTCCCTCAGTAAGGACTGTTTTTTGCTTTAAAGCATTAAATTGATTTTTTGAATGTTTTTCTTTGCATTTTTTTACCTTTTTTTCTATTTTTTCTCAACTAAATGTTGACTATTTCGACAATAATAATTATAATAGTTATTGTAAATATAGGTAAGTTTTATAAAAATCCACTTCATAAAGTCTTATACTTTTTCTTTTTAGCAGAAAATATTTAGTCTAATAGACGGTCAATGAAAAAATCTTACTGACTGTCTGATATATAAAAACATTTAAAATAGGGGGAACTATTTATGGCTGACCAGTATACGATCAGTGCGGCTAATCTCAATTATATTGAGAGAAATCTTAACTCGATCCACAATGATTTAGAGGTAGTTAATTCAGGTGTGGGAACTGTGAACGACAATGTTAAAGTTGTTTACGATCAAATCGGCGCTCTTGCAGAGGATTTTCATAATTTCGTACAAATCCAGATAAGAGCAAACGCAAAGTCCAATGCCCAACAAAGACTTATTCAGATTCGTCAGGAGATGGAGAAAAGATTTGGACATTACGATATTGTCAGACGAACCACCACAGGTATTTTGCAGGCGGATGATTTGGGTATTGTAAGAAAAGATACCATCAGCACAGCAACAGAGGAACTGATGCTTTCAACACCGGGCTATTGGCTTGCTCCATGTTTAGTTGCCTTAGCCGCATGGATAAATGACCAGCCTGAACTGGCAGAAAAGGCTTTGAGAGAAGGCATAAAAAGGAATGACGAAAAAACTTCTCTGTTCTTCGCCTTGATTTGCAGAAGAGCCGACCGCAAATCAGCAGCACTCAAGTGGACTCAACGCTATCTTGCAAATCAAGATGAGGAAAATCTTGATCGTAAAACAGTAATTATTTTAGACGCCTTTGCAAGTGGATTGTTGGGCGCTGACTCCGAGGGCGTTATTTCAAGACAGATGAGCGAATGGTTGGAGCATCTTGCAGACAAGCCGGGATTTGTTGAGCAACAGACAAAGCAGTGGTCTGAGGCTATCAATCTTAAGAGAAAACCAATAGCAGGAAATAACTATCCATACCTTCGCAAATACAGCAAAACATGGCCTATCCTTCAGGACATTATGGAAGGCGCTCAGCTCCACGCCGAAATACTGGATTACTTCACAGCAATTTTTGCGCAGGAGGCATCTACCGATTCACTTAAGGCTCAGCTTGATGAAATTCTTAACAGCCTTGTTTCTGACTTTGATGATGAGGAGCTTCCTCTTAGAAAAGAAGAAAAGTACAATCAGTATATTGTTGATTTCGACGGTGATGAAAATCGAGCTCAACAAAATATGAAACTTGAAGAAACTGCATTTGAGGTTCACAAGGACTTTACACAGTTGCTGACTGATGCTGCTATGAATCCCGAAAGTTCTCATTCCAGCGTTTCTACTCAAAAGTTTGCTATTGCACTTTCTAAAGATTGGATAACCAATGCGTACAATGATGTAACAGCACAGAACCGTATGAATATACCAAATGATATAGAAATAAATGTTGACACATTCAATGATAAAACACAGGATGGTCAAAACGAAACAGAGCTTATCGGAAAATTCAACTCACTTGTAGATAGAGAAAAATCAGCTGCTCTCTCCCAATGTGCGCTGACTTCCTTTGAGCAATTCTGTCTGTATGGCGGTGCAATAGTCGGCGGCATTGGTCTGATTATGCTGATTACCGGAAGCGTATTCCTTGGATTAATTGCAATCATTGCAGGCATCGGAATGGTAATCAATCATTTCTCTAAAAAGAATAAGATTGCAGAAAACCGTAAAAATATTGAAGCACAGTTTGAAGATAAACGCCAAAAAGGAACACAAATCATTCGTGCTACTCTTGCAGAAGTAGTTGATTTCCGTGCTGAGTTTGCCGAAAAAGACAGTGAAAGTCAAAAGGTTATCGATTTTCTTGACGGAATCAGCCCTGAGCAGTATGTAAGAAAGCTTTCTGATTCAAACCGTAGAATTAATATTACAAAATAAGGAGGATAAAACAATGGATGCCAAAAGTAAAGCTAATTTCATAAATTCTGTTGCTGCCGGTGCTTCGGTAACTTGCCCAAAATGCGGCACAGCAAATAAAAGTGACAGCAAATATTGCATTTCCTGCGGTACTGACCTTTCTGCACCACGAAATGCTCAAAACAGTACACCTGCATTTGAACAGGTAAAAGAGCCAAAGTCCCCTGAAAATGCAAGTAAGTATATTGAACCCAAAAGCGTTTTTGCCGAGGGATTACCTGAATGGACCTTAGAGCCACCTCAGGTAATGGTAAGGAGGCACTAATCAAATGTTATCCACTGCTATTTCCCCTCCTAAAACATACGCAGAATGGGTTGCTGTTTTGGACATATTAAAATCAAAAACCGATGATGAAGCAGTTTTGGTTGCAATGCAACAGGGAACTATCGAGTGGCAGTCAGGTGTTGCAGAAAGATTTGCAAAGAGATTGATTGATGTGATTAACTATCGAATGAACAGTGCTTCCGACAAATTTCAAAAAGAAATGGGACGTGCTTATGGACAGGAGCGAGTTATAGTTCAAGCTCTCCTTGCACTGCGCAAAGAAATGTGCTTTTTGTCTAAAGCGATTAATATACAAGCTATCCCCGAAAAGGATAGAAACCACTATTATCAGCTGGTAATTACTCAAGCAAATAATATGCAAAAATCACTTGAAGATTCCGCAAAAAAGGATCGAAGCGGTAAACTTGCAAGTATCGTTAGAAATAATAAAGTAAACGCATTCTGAGAGGAGAGTTGGATAAATGAGTGATGTTGCCAAAAGCAAGGAACTCCTGAAAAGATATTCCATAGCTCGTATTCCTTTTATAGCAATAAATACAATAGAGAGGGCAAGAACTTTGGATATACTAAAGGATATTTCCGAAGAGCTTACTCTTCCCTTCTATGTACATACACTGTCAAAGGGAGTTTACGACTTAAGTACAGAAAAAGTCATCTGTGATGATAAATCCGTATATGGTGCTATTGATTTTATGAGCGAGCAGATGAAACGCAAGCAGTATATGACGCTGGTTCTGACAGAAATACCTGATTTAAGCAGTGACAACAGCGATTCAAGGCAGATTTTGGACTTAGTTACCCTGGCAAACGAAACCGGCGGTGTTGTAATTGTACTTACAAATAATGCTATTTGGAATCAGCTGCAAAGGCTGGGAATGGTTATAAAAATTGACCTTCCCAACGAGGACGAGATGTATGCTATCATAAAAGAATACATAGATGATTATCGTTCAGAAATCCCCATTGAATGGGATAATTCCGATATTAGGGAGGCTGCGTCAACCTTAGCCGGTGTAACAAGGCTGGAGGCGGAAAATGTTATTGCCGCCTTAATTGCAAACAAAAGCATCAAAAAGTCCGATATGGACGAAATCAGGTATGCAAAGGACCGTCTGTTTTCTGATATTTCCGGTTTGGAAAAAATTGATGTAGATGACAGCGTCAAGGATGTTGGCGGTCTTGCCGGACTTAGAAAATGGCTTGACGAAAAGAAAGAATTACTCACCCCCGAAAAAAGAGATGAGCTTAAATCAAAGGGATTACAACCGCCAAGGGGAATTCTGTTGGTTGGTGTTCCCGGCTGTGGAAAATCTCTTTCAGCTAAATCTATTTCTGCAAACTGGAAATTGCCACTGTACAGATTGGACTTTGCAACTGTTCAGGGTAGCTATGTAGGACAATCTGAGCAACAGCTTAAGGATGCATTAACAACAGCAGAGAATGTATCGCCCTGCATACTTTGGATTGACGAAATCGAAAAAGGATTATCCGGTGCAGGTGGTTCTAATGACGGCGGAGTTTCCACTCGTATGGTGGGACAGTTCCTTTTCTGGCTTCAAGAGTGCAAGAAACAGGTGTTTGTTGTTGCAACAGCCAATGATGTTTCTATGCTCCCTTCTGAGCTGTTGCGTAGAGGCAGATTTGACGAACTCTTCTTTGTGGATTTACCAACTGCAGATGAGCGTCGTGAAATTCTCTCTCTGTATATGCGCAAATACCTAAATCTGGAGTTTGTTGGACCATTTTCAGATGAAATTGTAAAGCTTACCGATGGATTTACCGGTGCCGATTTGGAATCTACCGTAAGAGATTTGGCTTATCGTTCTATTGCTAACAGTAATTTCATTCTTAGCGAGGAAAATATGGTTACAGCCTTCAACAATGTTGTCCCCCTTTCTCAAACAAGTCCGGAAAAAATCGAGGCAATTCGTGATTGGGGCAAAGAGCGTGCCGTACCTGCTTCCGGTAAGCCTATTGGCGGAGAAGGACTTTCTCAGAAGAAAATCGGACCTAAAACACGAAAAGTGTTGGTATAATAATCGGCTAAATTGACTTGGGTTAGTGGTTGTAATACTTGTTGGATTATCACTTATCCTTAAAAGTGCAAATCATTAATAATTGAGGTTAAAGCATATGATTAATAAAATGAAAGGCTTTATTTCTTCCCTAACAGACCAAGAAATCGCTGACCAACTTAAAGATATATTTGATTGGGCAAAGGTGTATAAGGAACTCCTTGAAGAAGAGCAAGAACACCGTCATAATAATCGTAACAGTAATTTTAACATTTCCTTAACTTCATCTGAGGAATCAGAAAGTACATATGAGGACACTGATGATTACTACGATTTTGACCCTGAGGAATTTGATTCTGAGGATTTTGACTCTGTCCAGTTGGCTGTGGATTTTAAGCTTGCACAATTCATCCAACAAAAAGTTGCCGGTTTCTCTGCTGAGGAAACAAAGGAGCAACTGGACAAATTAAATCAAATTTCCACAGATAATTTTTCACCGTTAGAAATAGCACAGCTTCAATATGAAATTGAAGTCTGCGAGCTTCATTTATTTGAACTGACGGGTAAAACACCGGATGGAGTTAGCATTTGTCCATATTGCAAAGGAGAACTGGAATCTAACGCAAAATTCTGCGGTAAATGCGGAGCATCTATTGAGGGAATTTGATTTTACATAAAATATACCTTTTGTGATTTACCTATCCAAATAATTAGGAGGAAATTATAATGCCGAAACCAATGTTAAGACAACCGAAAACACAAACTCAAACAAACAACTTCCTGAGTGCTACACAAAACCAACAGCAAAACAAGCAAACTCAACAGATGGACAAAATGAAGTTGGACAGACTTCTGCGTAAATCTCGTTCTAAAGAATATATGCAGGCTTTACACAAGCTGGATGCCGGTGGCCACACTCATAATCAAAACAAGGTGAACGATATCATAAACACTATTCGCAACGAATTTCCGGAAGTTGAAATCGCCGGAATTATGCTTGGAATTGTTTCTATATGCTATTTGGGTGCGCCATATGAAGTTCACACCCTTGATATAACCGGTCAAATCATAGAGCATTACAAAAGAGGTCAGCCACTTCAAGGAGGTCTTGAAAAGGCTCGTTCTATCGCTATGCGTGGAGGATATGAATTTATAGAAGTGTATGTGGATTGTTGTCGAGCAATCAGCTCTAACGGCGGTGTATCCGTTATATCCTGTTAGCCAATATATATTTTGGTAAAGAAAAGCAGACAACCCTTGCAATTATGAAAGAAATGATAAAAAATAATTGCAGGAGTTCCACAGTGGTTCAAAGTTTGAAATAAAGTAAACAAAAAGGTGCTGTTTTCACAATGGAAGAACAGCACCAAATTTTTTATCTTTTAGTTTTTTAAAAAGCGATTACCATGTACGGGAGTTCACTCTTCTGAACTGCGCTACTGTCGCCTTAAATCATACTTTAGCAGGTTTTCTGTTTTCGATATACCGGTCAATATCTTCTATTATATAGTTTGTGCCTGTTGTATGCAAAGCTTCAAAACAAGAATAGATATAATCCCACACACTATATTGGCTGAACAGTTCAGACACCTGCTTGCCGGTCAGCTTTTTTGCAGATTTGTACTGCTCAGTACAAAAAATCATAAAATCGCCTTGTCTGCTCATTTTCATCCCTCCGGAAATGTAATATTGCCTGTCTGTCTTTCTTCATCGTACATATTAAACAGGGTCAGCGGACTAAGATGCCACAGCTTCGTATCTTCTTGTTCCAACAATGAATATACTTTAGATTCGTAAAAAGCTCTTGTTGCTGTTACTTCATCCATTTCGGATTTTTCAGTAATCAAACCGATTACTTTGGGAACGATAAGGATAAGCATAGCTTCAAACTTTTTCTGTTCCATCAAAATTCCTCCTCAGGGACTGTTCCAATAAATTTATATGTTTTGTTTGCATAAAAATATTATATATCCCTTGAAAATTTGTGTAATAGGAAGTATAATACAAGTGACCGATAGGTCTATGTAACACTAGTCAGTTTTGTGTTTTTTACGCTTCTATTTTTTGTGTTTTCTGGCTAGTGTTATTTTTTTACCAAATCATTGAACATTTGTTTCGTACAACAAGTATTATTAAAACATAATCTCACTAACTCAAGACCGAAATATTCCAAGATATATGGAACATAGTGTAGTTGTCGTCTATTCTTTCTATTCGGAAATAATCTGCTGTTTTGAGTATTTCTGTAAACTCTTCCAATGATTCGTATATCATCTGCGTATATATCGTTTTAAGACTGACATAACAAACATCATCTGATAATGACACATCTATATCTTCTTCGCATTCACAACATTGGTCGTATAAAAACAAAGATTCAAGCCTTTTGACGTAATCAATCGCCGTCTGCCTATCTATCAATAATACTACCTCCAATCGGGTTAAATAATTTGTATTGAGCAAATCCTATTCGGGTTACACCGGATGTTAATGAGTAAAACTCTACATCTCCGGATAAAAGACATATATCTGCAAATTCAGAAACATCACTACCAAAGAACTCTTGGTCTTTGATATATACACATATCATTCCAACTCCGCTTCTAACATCAACATTGACCTTAAAAGATTCTCCGTATTTATACTTATCCTTTGGAAATAATCTTCTAACCCTGCCTGCTAATTTGATAAAGCTATTATACCTATCCGCATCAACTACAGATGCAATCTCCTGTTTGTCTACCCAGTTTAGAATTTTTGATAATTTAACCATATAATCATCTACACATTTTTCAGACTCATCATACTCGTCATCAATATCGCCAATATCATACTCTCCATAATCTGTATTGTCAAAATCCACGATATACACCTCCTTTCATTTTTGCATAACAACAGATGATACTATGTTAATTATAACAATTCAGTTTTATAAAATCAATCAAATACATTACTTTCCCGATAACACCATTGAGTGGTTACATTATGTAACCACTCTTTTTATTTTTCAAAATATCTGCATTTTATAAAGTAAAAAAGGTGCTGTTTTCACAATGGAAGAACAGCACCAAATTTTTTATCTTTTTTATCTTTTTTATCTTTTTTATCTTTTAGTTTTTTAAAAAGCGATTACCATGTACGGGAGTTCATTGCTCTGAACTGTGCTACTGTTGGAACGTGGGAGTTAAGTCCGCCGTCAACATTTACAATCTGACCTGTTACATATTCGCTTTCGTCAGATGCAAGGTAAACGCACATATGACCGATATCCTCAGGGCAACCGTATCTGTTAACCATAATGTTGCTTGTGAAGATGTCCTTAACAGCCTGTGGTACGTGAGCCTCGTTTTCAGGTGTAACAATAAGACCCGGTCTTACGCAGTTGCAACGGATGTTCTGTTTGCCGTACTGCAATGCTGTTGCCTGTGTGAGCAGGTCAACACCTGCCTTTGCGCAGGCATATGCAGTTGAGCCAATGTCACCGCTACAGGATGCCATTGAGCCGATATTGATGATAGAACCGCCCTTTTCATTCTTTGTAAGATACGGAAGAGCGCACTTTGTTGCGTAGAAAGTACCTCTTAAATCGCTTTGGAAGATACCGTCCCACATTTCAATAGTAAGCTCGTCAACACGACCGTCCTTGAGGGCAACATTTGCGGCGTTGTTTACCAAAATGTCAATCTTGCCATACTTTTCGGCTGTGTCTGCAAACAAACTTTCAATGCTGTCGGTGTCGGTGATGTCCATAAAATGATAGGAAGCCTCTCCGCCCTCTGCTGTAATTCTGTCAACAACTGCCTGTCCCTTAGCCTCACGGCGACCGCAGATTACAACCTTTGCGCCTTCAGCGGCAAAAAGCCTTGCAATACCAATGCCGATACCGCTTGTTGAACCTGTGACAATAGCAACTTTATCCTTTAATCTTTCCATAAAAAATACCTCCGTATATTCAAAATTTTTATTTATTTTATACCTAACTACTATTATAAAACTTTAAAAATAAAAGTCAAGGGAAAATGTGTGAATGGATAAAAATGGGAAACAACTAAAAACTCAAAACTCCAAACTCACCTAAGTGTGCTTATTTCTCGTCTATACGCTCTTTTGTACAGCATTACAGAAGTCAAAAAGCTTAGTCCCTCTGCTATGATAAAGGTGAACCACACAATGAAGTCAGGCAAAATATCAGCCTTAACAAGCAATGTAAACACATACACAACAGGCAGAACAAGTAGTAGTTGTCTTAGTACAGAGATGATAAGGGAGGCTAAACCGCAGTTTATTCCCTGAAAAACACCTTGCAGTGCAATGTTTCCGCCGGCAAATACAAAGCTGATTGAAATAATCCTCATAGTGTCAATACATATACTCTGTGTATTTCCCGACAATCCGAACATTCCTGAAATTGGTGTTGCGAAAAGCTCAAGGGCGATGATTCCGGCAAGCATAATCACAGTAGTATAAATCAGTCCGCACCTTACTCCCTGCAAAACCCTCTTTTTACTGCCCATTCCGTAGTTAAAGGAAACTATTGGAGTTACCGCATCCCTAATTCCAAAGGCGGCAAAGAGGATGAACTGCTGAATTTTGTAGTAAAGTCCGTAGGCGGTAACATATGACTCACCTAAACTAACCAAAATAACATTCAGTCCATAGGTCATAAAGGACATAAGTGCCTGTGCGATTATTGCAGGAAGTCCTATTGCGTATATCTGCTTTATTGTGGTGGCTGAGGGCTTTAAATACTTTATGCTGTTTTTTATCTCCTTGTTAAAAAGCAAGTGGAAAACGAATGCAGTAATCATAGAAACTATTTGACCGATTACTGTTGCATATCCGGCACCGGCTACACCAAGGGTTGGACAGCCAAACCAGCCGTAAATCATTATTGGGTCAAGGACAATGTTTGTGACAGCTCCTGCGATTTGTGCAATAGTTGCGAAAATTGACCTGCCTGTTGATTGGAGTAATTTTTCGTAAAGGGCAAAGAAAACTATTCCCACAGAAAAAACACAGCAAATTGTAAGGTAATCAACCGCCATATCCCTGACAATAGGGTTTTGGGTTTGGGTGGATATGTAGGGTTTTACACCAACAAGCCCGAAAATTAGGAACACAACGTAGATAACTGCTCCCAAAAAGGCTCCGTTGCCTGAGGTTTTGTTCACCTTTTCACTGTCACCCTGACCGAGAGAACGGGAAAGAAGTGCATTTGCACCCACTCCTGTGCCAATGCCAACAGCCACCATAAGCATTTGAACAGGAAATGCAAGTGTAAGTGCGTTAAGCGCCTCTTCCCCATTTGTCGGCATATTTGAAATAAAAGCACTGTCAACAATGTTGTAAACTGCTTGAAGTACCATAGAAATTATCATAGGTATTCCCATAGAAAGCATAAGGCTGTTTACATTCTTTTCTCCCATTTTATTGATTTTTTTCTCTTTCTCCATACAGTACTACCTCTCTTTAATTTTTGATGGCAAAAGAAAAAAGCGTAAACCCATTCCTGGATTTACGCTTTCGCCACTCGGTTATTTAATTATATCAAATGATTTGCCTAAAAGTCAAGAACTTATTTTACCAATATCTTCTGCTTCTCTGCATTGCGTGTTTACGGCGACGGCGGGATTTTTTCTTCTCATTTACAAGAACTACCACAAATACACCGCCCATAACTGCAATTACAATCAAGAGCCATTTGATAATTCCTGTGCCGTTATCCTCCTGTGGAGTAACAGCCTGAAAACCGCTTTCGGATGTAAGGCCTGCAAGTGCCTCGCTTGCCATATCGTTTGATTCAAGAACTACTGTTGTGCTTGTTGCCTCCTCAACATTTGTGTCTGTGTCGGCACCGGCATTTTCAGTATTTTCTGTGTCCTTAAACTCAAACTTAACCTTATTCTCAGGTTCTTCTTTTTCTTCCTTAGCCTCAGGATTTGCTATTGCATCCTCTGAGAACAAGGCTGTTTCTGTCTTTTTGTCAACCTCACCTGTGGACTCCATCTCATTGTAATCCTGGAAATCCTTAACCGCAGACTGGGTTAACTCGCCAAAATATCCTGTTGCGTCATCTTCCATATACTTTAGCTCAATGAGTCTTTCCTGTACGGAATAAACATCATCGCTGTAGTCACCAACGGAGAGTACATCTTCTTTCTCTTCCTCTTGCTTTTCTTCTTCCTTTTCCTCCTGTGGCTCAGTTGTTTCTTCCTGAGCAATAGGAGCTGCTGAGGAATAGAGGATATCTCTGTCGGTCTTACCGCAGATACCGTCAACAACTACACCTGCTGCCTTTTGGAACTCCTTGTATGCCTTTTCGGTAACTTCTCCAAAGTAGCCTGTGATTTCGTCATTGTAGAAACCAAGTGCCTTTAATCTCTTTTGGAGCTTTGTAACTGCTGCACCGGAGTCGCCAATCTGCCAAGCAGTCTTTTTAACCTTAACCTTTTTAGTTGTGGTTTGGTTACTATTGTCGGCTGTTGCGTTTGTGTCGTTAGGTGTCTGGTCTGAAGCACCGTCTGCACCAAAGCTGTATGTAACACCGCCGATTGTTCTTGATGTGTTAACTATGTACTGGCCGTTTTCATAATAGTAATACTGGCCTGCAACCTCCTGCCAGCCTGATGTTGGGTAGCTTACACCTGCAACCTTAAACCAGTTTGTCCAAGACTTGTTGCTGATTGACTCAAGACATACGTCAGAAGCCTCGTCACGGGCGTCAATGCCCATTCCTCCACCAACATAAACACCAACGTGTCCGTACTGGTAAAGACCAAGTCCGTGTACACGAGGAATTGTGTCGATTGAGCCTGATTCGGGGGATGCCGCAAGCATTGGCTCTGTTACACGCTCACCGCCTGCATAGGAGTAGATAAGACCGCTACAGTCAACACTTCCAACGGAAGAACCGCCCCAAACATACTGCCAATTTTCGTTGTAGGCTCTGTATGCCCAGTTTACAAGTCCTGCACCCGAGCCTGAGGCTGAGGCAGTAGTTGTGCCGATAATAGCTGTTGTAGAAAGAATTGCAACAACTATAATCAGCGTCAGAATTCTCTTCATTCTTGTCATAAAATAAACCTCCAATATAAAAGGCACAGCTAAGTGCCAGTTACAAACAATTTACAAGAGTTACATTTCTGTAACAAAATTATAACAAGATACGGGAGATTTTGCAAGAGATTTGATATATTTTTTTAATTTTTTAAGATATTTATACAGTATGCACAATATTTTTCCATATATCCTCCTAATATGATTTATAATTTTTGTAACAAACAGCCTCCACCAGAGGGGGGAGGGGGACCGCTTGCGGTGGAAGGAGGGAAAAAGTGTTCTCTTTATCTCTCTTTGTCTTTAGATCATAGTGTAGTAATATGTTCTGACTCATACTTTGTAATCTAAAGACAAAGAAAGATATATTGACTACTTTTTCACTCCCCCAGTCACGCAAGGCGTGACAGCCCCCTCATCCGAGGGAGCCTTTGTTTAGTCCATAATTTCATATAACCTTTTGGTGTCGGCTAATGCACTACTGCTTTTCTTTAAGATTCCTCGACAAGCTGGTCATGACAGGTCGGATGTTTCTTAAACATAAAAAAGTGCATTACCCCAAAACTCAGGAGTAATGCACCCTTTGATTATTATGTAATAAAAATTATTCTTCTTCAAGAACTGATGTACAGTGAGGGCATCTTGTAGCCTCTATGTCGATTTCGCTTTTGCAGAAAGGACAGGTCTTTGTTGTTTCTTCCTCTTCCTCCTCTTCCTTCTTCTTGCCGATTGACATAACCCTGTTGATAAACTTAACAAGGCAGAAGATAATAACAGCCATAATTAGGAAGTTGATAATGGCGGAAATGAAGTTGCCCAGCTGGATAGTGCCTACATTCAGCACCTTGGTCATTTCCTCAATGGAGTCAACACCTATGCATTTGCTGATGATAAGCTGAATAAAGGGTGTGATAACATCATCACAAAGTGAGCTTACTATTGTTTGAAAAGCTCCGCCGATGATAACAGCAACAGCCAAATCAAGGACATTTCCCCTCATAACAAATTCCTTAAATTCCCCAAAAACCTTTTTCATAATTGCACCTCTTTTTTAATGAAAAAATTATACAAGATTAACCTTGTGATAAACCTTTTTACCCTTTTTGATTACAAGCTCATTGTTAGTAAACAAATCCGCTGTGATAGGCATAAACATATCGGACACCTTGCTGTCGTTTACTGCAATACCGTTTTGCTGAACAAGTCGTCTGCCCTCTCCCTTGCTGGAGATAAGTCCGCACTTTAACAGTAGGTCGAGGATTTGAACACCCTCATTAATTTCGTCAGAGGTAATATCGGTGGACGGCATATTTTCGTCTGTTGCTCCTGCGCCGAATACTGCCCTTGCTGTTGTTTGGGCTTTTGTTGCCTCTTCCTCACCGTGGATTAGCTTTGTAACCTCATAAGCCAAAACTTCCTTAGCCTTGTTGATTTCGGCACCCTCAAGCTTTTCAAGAACAGCAATTTCTTCAAGTGGCAGGAATGTGAGCATTTTCAGACACTTGATAACATCGCTGTCGTCAACATTTCTCCAGTACTGGTAGAAGTCGTATGGTGAAGTTTTTTCGGCAGAAAGCCAAACTGCGCCCGACTGGGTTTTGCCCATCTTTTTACCCTCGGAGTTAAGGAGAAGATTGATTGTCATTGCGTATGCGTCCTTGCCAAGCTTACGTCTGATAAGCTCAGTACCGCCCAGCATATTTGACCACTGGTCGTCACCGCCGAACTGCATATTACAGCCGTACTTCTGATACAGTGCATAAAAGTCGTAGGACTGCATAATCATATAGTTAAATTCAAGGAAGGAAAGTCCCTTTTCCATTCTCTGCTTGTAGCACTCCGCTGTGAGCATACGGTTAACGCTGAAGTGTGCGCCAACTTCTCTAAGCACATCAACATAGTTTAAGTCCATCAGCCAGTCGGCATTGTTTACAAGCAGTGCCTTGCCGTCGGAAAAGTCGATAAACTTGCTCATCTGCTCCTTAAAGCAGTCAACATTGTGCTGAATAGTTTCCGCAGTCATCATCTGACGCATATCGGTTCTGCCTGAGGGGTCGCCAATCATTGCAGTACCTCCGCCGATAAGTGCAATAGGCTTGTTTCCTGCCATTTGCAGACGCTTCATAAGGCAAAGTGCCATAAAGTGACCTACGTGCAAACTGTCTGCTGTTGGGTCAAAACCAATATAGAAAACGGCTTTTCCGTTATTTACCAATTCTCTGATTTCTTCTTCGTCAGTTACCTGAGCAATAAGTCCTCTTTCAACAAGTTCTTCATATACGCCCATTTCTTTTTCCTCTCATTCTTTTATTTATATAATACATTGAGTATAGCAAAAAACATATTATTTGTAAAGAAAAATCATCTTCTCCCCTTGTTATGATTTTTGCGGTGCTTACTGTAATTGTTTCTGTTGTTTTTGTTGTTGCCTTTTTTGTTGTTTTGTCTGCCCTTACTTCCGTTTCTTTCACCCTGTGGGGCATTTACAAGGCAATTTTTCCCTGTTCCGATAAGGTCGGTTCTGCCTGCCTTTTTAAGTGCCTCGATAACAAGTGACTTGTTCTTTGGGTTGA
>JBJEOZ010000223.1:0-3838 GCA_051880975.1 Ruminococcus sp. | reverse complement strand
AAATGCTGTTTTCCGTAAACTGAATTTCACCCAAATCACTGTTGACAACCTTACCCTTGCTAAGCACAGAAACCTTTCCCTTTGCCCTTACTCCCTTAAGTGACTTAATAATGTCCGACTTAACATTAATGGGGCATAGGGCTGGGGAAATTTCTGTAAAACTATGCCCCAGTCTTTCGATAACCTCAAACATACTTCCGTCACTTCCAAGGTTAGGACTGCTCTTACCGCCACAGGCGATTATAATTCTTTTAGAGAAAAACTCACCGTTATTTGTAACAACCTTATAGTTTTCCTCAACAGCAATATCAATAACCTTTCTGTCGGTAAATTCATCAATATCATTTAGCCTTAAGTTGTTTCTAAGTGTGTCAAGGACAGATGAGGACTGATTACATTTTGGATAAACCCTGCCAAACTCGTCAGCATAGGTAACAAGTCCCATATTTTCAAAGTATTCAACAATGTACCTTGGAGAATATTCCCCAAACAACCTTTTAGCACCGTAGCAAAGTGAACCTGAGTAGTCCTTAACACTTGCATTTTTGTTAGTAAGGTTACATTTTCCGTTGCCTGTTGCAAGAATTTTCTTGCCCATACGGCTTTCCTTTTCAAGCAAAGCAACATTATCAAACTGTTTTCCTGCCTCAATGGCGGCAACAAGACCCGACGCACCACCGCCTATGACTATAACATCATATATTTTCATATTATCCTCAAATGTATAAAAAATGTGTCTATATAAATATAGCGGGATTACTCCCGCTAAAATTTATTAATTTGCTGTTTTGTTTTTCTTCTTCTTAATAATACTTTTTACTACAAAGAAACCTACAACAAGCACAACCAAAGCAACAAGAACTGTGATAATAACGCTCATTGGAATATGATAGGTTGTCACAATCCAAGGGATAACATAAGTGATAATTGTCATAATCGCCGATGACATACACAGTCCCAAAATTGTTGCAATAAATGTTTGCTTAAGGTTGAATTTAAACAGTCCTGCAACAAGTCCACCTGTCCATGCACCGGTTACAGGCAAAGGAATACCAACAAAAATAGTAAGACCAAAGGTTTTGTGCTTCATAATCTTTGGTGCGCTCTTGTTAGCCTTTTCCTCCAAAAAGTCAACAAACTTTACAACAGGACTTAGCTTTGTTTTCCTCAAAAACTTTAACAGCTTTTCAATAAAGAGTACAAGAAAAGGAATAGGCAAAAAGTTACCTGCTATACAAAGCGGCAAAGCCTGCCAAAGCGGCACCTTGCAAAGTGCAGCGGCAATAAGTCCTCCTCTTAATTCCAAAATAGGGAACATAGAGATTAAAAAGCAAAACAGCTGTCCGTTCATATGCAGTGTGTCGTTTAGCATACTGATAAATGATTCCATAAAATTCTCCTTTCATTTACATAAGCAAATTACTATAAGTAAATGTCACTAAAATATTATATATTATCCTCAAATATTTTACAACCACTAATTTGACAATAGTAAAAGAAAAATGTAGAATAAATATGATAAATTGAGGAGGTGTGGCATTGGACAGTAATAAATCCTTAAAACATCAATTTATTGTTACTTTAATTTTGGCAATTTTTAACCTACTTTTAATTGCCTTTATTTTTATACATTCCCTCACACCTGCCGATATAAGTCAAGAGGAGTCCGGTGCTGTTACAGACTGGCTTAGATATATTTTCCCCTTTGAACTTAACGACCATATAGTAAGGAAATTGGCACATTTTATTGAATTTTCAGCCCTTGGTGTAATCACAAACTTAACAGTATTTTCATATTGTCGAAGTGTTTTAGGCGGTGTATTTTTCAAGCTTTTTGTGTGCCTTGCAACCGCTGTGTGTGACGAGGCAATTCAGCTGAATGTAAGCGGAAGAAGCGGACAAGTTTCTGATATTCTTCTTGATTTTTCAGGTTGCCTGTTCGGACTGTTTATAACTACGATAACAATTAGTATTGTTTTATATATAAAAAGAAATAAAAAGAAGAAAGGATAGGAGAAAAGAAAATGGTTAAAGAAAATAAGCTGGGCACAGCCCCAATGTTCAGACTCATTCTCAGTATGAGTTTGCCTGCAATGTTCAGTATGCTTATTCAGGCACTGTACAATATTGTAGATAGTGTTTTTGTAAGTAATTACAGCAACAGTGTTATGACAGGCGGAGAGTCACTTCTCGCCGTAAATATTGCATTTCCGCTACAGATGATTTTGGTAGCGGTGGCAGTTGGAGCAGGAGTAGGTGTAAATTCACTTATCGCCAGAAGACTCGGAGCAAAAATGCAGAGCGAAGCCGATTCCGCCGCAACTCACGGATTTGTTATGTCAATTATACATTGGGTGTTATTTGTTGTGATTGGAATTGTAGTCGCACAGCCTTTTGTATCCCTTTATACAAATGATGCTACTGTTTCTGAATGTAGTGTTGCCTACATCAGAATAGCCCTCATCTGTTCACTTGGTATGAATATTGCCTGTATGCTTGAAAAGGTTTTGCAGTCAACAGGAAATATGATTATGCCAATGCTGAGTCAGCTTATTGGTGCAGTAATCAATATAGCCCTTGACCCTGTATTCATCTATGTTTTTGATTTAGGTGTAGCAGGTGCGGCTATTGCAACAGTAATTGCTCAGCACATAAGCGCATTACTCTGCGTATTTTTCCTTTTCGGAAAAAAGCAACTTGTAAAAATCAGGCTAAAGAGCTTTAAACTAAACGGTACAACATTAAAGAATATTTATGTAGTAGCACTTCCTGCAATGGTAATGCAGGCAATAGGCTCATTTATGGTTATGGGAATAAATTATATTATCTCCTTAGCTAACGCAAATGCAGTGGAAAAGGATGCCGCCATAAATGTTTTTGGCGTGTATTTTAAACTCCAGTCATTCGTGTTTATGCCTGTGTTTGGTATAAATCAGGGATGCACCCCGATTATAGGCTACAACTACGGAGCAGGAAACAAAAAGAGAATGTACGGTGCAATCAAATGGGCGGCTATTTTTGCTGTAATCATTATGACCTGTGGTTTTATTATTTTCCAAATTGTACCGGAAGCACTCCTTGGTATGTTCAGTCCTAACAAAGAAATGATTGAAATAGGCACAGTTGCCCTAAGGATAATTTCACTTTGCTTTATTCCTGCCGCTTTGGGAATAGTCCTCACAGGTGTATTTCAAGCTGTTGGCAAGGGAATTCGCAGTCTTATTATGTCCTTACTCCGTCAGCTTGGGGTAATAGTTCCTGTTGCATTTTTCCTGTCAAAGATAAGCCTAAAGGATATGTGGTTTGCTTTCCCAATAGCAGAGGCTGTTTCACTTTTGGTAGCATCACTCTTCTTTATCAACCTTGTTAAAGGCGACTTTAAAAGGCTAAAACCCATAGAATAATTATATTATCACCGCATATAATTTATCGGTGATAATATGCAGTATAACAGAAATGACGAAATTACATATGACGAGGATTTTAAGTCAACAACAGGTACAGAATACTATACAGGCGAAGAAAGCTTAGCACCACAAGAGGAAACCTCTAAGGAAAAGAGAGAAAAATCAATTCCCTCAGTCCTTATTTTTCAGCTTATTGTGTGTATTATTTTGGGCGCTTTTATGTATTTAAGCAAAAGCTACTTTCCCCAGTTTTACTCTACAATTATGGATGAAGTTAATTCCCTGATAAACGATTCTCTGATTGTTGACGGCAACAACCTCAACGACTATTTCATAAACAATGGTTAAGCGATTTTTAGGTGTAGAGGTTTCCTTTCAGTACCTCTATTTCGCAGTATTAACCGTAGTCCTTATTATAGATAAAACAGGTG
>JBJEOZ010000222.1:0-3841 GCA_051880975.1 Ruminococcus sp. | reverse complement strand
AAGTAAAATATAAGGGACGGTTTGTTACCAATGATTATTGGCACTATGTTTACCGCAAACAAGGAGGAAAAAACAATGAAAAAATTAATGGCACTTATTCTATGTATGGTTATGGCTGTTCTTGTAACAGGCTGTGGCTCCAAAAGCTCCGGCTCTGACTATCAGGACATTGTTGACAAGGGTGAGCTTGTTGTTGGTATTACCGACTATGCCCCAATGGACTACCAGGACGACAACGGTGAATGGACAGGCTTTGACGCTGAATTTGCTAAGGCTGTTGCTGACAAAATGGGCGTTAAGGTTAAATTTATTGAAATTGACTGGGACAATAAGTTTATCGAGCTTAGCTCAAAGTCCATCGACTGCATTTGGAACGGTATGACTATTTGTGAAGAGGTAACTAACAACACAAGCTGTTCAAAAGCATACGCAAAGAACGAGCAGGTTGTAGTAATGAAGGAAAAGGACAGCAAGAAGTACACAGATGTAAAGTCACTTGCAAAACTTAGCTTTGCTGTTGAGTCAGGCTCTGCCGGTCAGACAGCCGCCGAGGATAACAAGCTTGAGTTTACAGCAGTATCTGCACAGAGTGACGCACTTATGGAGGTTGAGTCCGGTTCCGTTGACGCTTGTATTATCGACAGCACAATGGCATCTGCTATGACAGGTGAGGGCACAAGCTACGAAGACCTTACAAGCAGTGTAACACTTACTAAGGAAGAGTACGGTGTAGGTTTCCGCAAAGGCTCCGATATGACAAAGAAGTTTAACAGCTACCTTGACGAGCTGAAAAAGGACGGCACACTCAGTAAGCTTTCCAAAAAGTATTCTGTTGCACTTGCTGACTAACATTTAAACAGGTAGGAACTAAAATGAGCGAATTTCTTTCGGTTACCTTAGATTTGCTGAACGGGTTTTTATCAACCCTTCAGCTCTTTGGTTTAACACTTCTGTTTTCACTTCCGTTGGGGCTTATCATATGCTTTGGCTCAATGAGCCGATTTAAGCCCCTTAGGTGGCTTGTCCGTACATTCGTATGGATTATCAGGGGAACACCTCTGCTTTTACAGCTTATAATTGTATATTACGGACCGGGTTTGATTTTTAACGCAGGACTGCTTCCAAGGTTTAGTGCGGCGCTGATTGCCTTCGTTATCAATTATTCCTGTTATTTCTCCGAAATATACAGGGGCGGTATTGAATCAATCCCCAAAGGTCAGTACGAGGCTGGTCAGGTGCTTGGTATGACAAAAACACAGATATTCTTCAAGGTGGTTTTGCTCCAGGTTATAAAGGTGATTGTACCTCCAATGAGCAACGAAATTATCACCCTTGTAAAGGATACATCCCTTGCAAGAATAATCGCTGTTTATGAGATTATCTGGTCAGCACAGGTGTACATCAAAATGGAGGGTCTTATTTGGCCTCTGTTCTACACAGGTGCATTTTACCTTGCATTCTCCGGTTTACTTACACTTCTCTTTGGCTATATCGAGAAGAAATTAAGCTACTTCAGGAGTTAATTATGGCAATATTAGAGGTTAAGAATTTAAGAAAAAAATTCGGCAAAACAGAGGTGCTAAAGGGCATTGATTTCACCCTTGAAAAGGGTGAGGTGCTTTCCATAATCGGCTCATCAGGCAGTGGCAAGACAACTCTTTTGAGATGCCTGAACTTTTTGGAAACTGCCGAAGTGGGAACAATTTCCGTTAAAGGAGAGAAAATCTTTGACGGGGAAGAGAACAAAAGGTTCAAAGAGGCGGAAATTCGCAAAAACCGACTTCACTTTGGACTTGTATTCCAAAACTTCAACCTTTTCCCACAGTATAATGTGTTAAAAAATGTTTCAATGGCGCCAACACTTATGAAGATGGATACCCCTGAAAACATTGAAAAACACGCAAGGGCTTTGATTGAAAGGGTGGGACTTACAGACAGGATAGACCACTACCCCTGTCAGCTTTCAGGCGGACAACAGCAAAGGGTTGCAATAGCCAGAGCCTTGGCTATGAATCCCGATATTCTGTGCTTTGACGAGCCAACCTCGGCACTTGACCCTGAGCTTACCGGTGAGGTGCTAAAGGTTATCCAAAAGCTGAAAAGCTCCGACAGCACAATGATTGTTGTCACCCACGAAATGAGCTTTGCAAAAAATATTTCCGACAAGGTTATATTTATGTCGGACGGAATTATTGAGGAGTACGGCACACCTGATGAGGTGTTCTGTAATCCAAAGTCCGAAAAGACAAAAGCTTTCCTCAACAAATCCCTTGAGGGAATAATGTAAAAGAATAATACACATCAAAAAGGGCTGTCGTAAAAGTAACGACAGCCCTGATTTTATGGGAGAAATGTGCAATTTTATTTTCTTAATAAGCTTAGTTGATTAATAGTTCTCTGCGTGAACCTCAAAATAGCTCTGTGGATGTGCGCAGGTTGGGCAAATTTCAGGTGCGCTTGTGCCCACAACAATGTGTCCGCAGTTTCTGCACTCCCAAACCTTAACCTCGCTCTTTTCAAAAACCTGAGCAGTTTCAACATTCTTAAGCAAAGCACGGTAGCGTTCCTCGTGATGTCTTTCAATCTCTGCAACAAGGCGGAACTTTGCTGCAAGTACAGGGAAGCCTTCCTCTTCGGCAGTTTTTGCAAAGCCGTCGTACATATCAGTCCATTCGTAGTTTTCGCCCTCTGCGGCAGACTTCAGGTTTTCGGCTGTGTTGCCAATGCCCTCAAGCTCCTTAAGCCACATTTTTGCGTGTTCCTTTTCGTTGTCGGCTGTCTTTTGGAAAAGGGCAGAAATCTGCTCATAGCCCTCTTTCTTTGCAACAGATGCAAAGTAGGTGTACTTGTTCCTTGCCTGTGATTCACCGGCAAAAGCAGCCTCTAAATTTTTCTCTGTCTGTGTTCCTGCATATTTACTCATAAATTTTTCCTCCTAAATTATGTTTTATGATTTTAGGGACTAAAACTTTCTCCCGTAGCACCTATCATTTATTTAAATTATACCACTATATTAAAATTTTTCAACAAATTTAAAAAAAGTTATTGAAGTAAATATTGTAAAGTGATAGAATATTTTGAGAGGATTTTGGTCTGCGGTTTGTGTATATTGACCGCTTGTATATTGCCATAATTACTTGTAAATTTTGAGGGCTTTCGTACAATGGGGTAGGAAATAAATGAAGATTATTGCTGTGGATAAGCTCACTCCCGAGGAATATTTTGAGCTTTATTCCTCTGTGGATTGGAGAGGACTGAGATTTTCACAAATAGCGGGAATGCTCAAAAGGAGCAGTCACACATTCGCCTTATATGAGGACAAAAATCTTGTGGGAATGGCTCGGCTTTGCGGTAAAATTTCCTCTTTTGTTTATCTCAACGACTTAATTATAAAGCCGGAATATCAAAACGAGGGTTACGGAAAATTTTTGCTTAACTACATAGTTGACTTTATCCGCAATAACAAGCCGGAAGGGAAAAGTGTTAAGTTAGAGGTTTTGTCGGCAAGAGGAAAAGAGGATTTTTACAAACACAACGGATTTAAAGGCTTTGATGACGATTACAACGGCAGAAGATTTTTTGCCTATGTAGAATAGATATTAGGAATTGTTACACTTTAGACACATTCATACCCTATCACTTCGTTTTCAAGAATGACAGGATATAGCAAAAGTATCGCCCCCTCGATGTGAGGGGGCGGTGGTTATTTCACGCTTTCGTAATAAAAAACTTGTGATGTCGTTTTTTATTTATCACAGAGTAATTGACTTAACATCTGACCATTTACCGTAGTATCTTTTCAAGCCGGACATATACACGTAATAGTCCTTATCTTTTTTGC
>JBJEOZ010000221.1:0-3948 GCA_051880975.1 Ruminococcus sp. | reverse complement strand
GCAAAGAAAAGTAGTCATAAGAACCGAAAGACCGCCGCAGGAGGTGCTGGATAATGAGTAGATTAACTTTTCTCTATCAAATGGACTTGCCACACCGAGCCGTTGCCGTATACACCTATCTCTACGACCGAGCCGATAAAAACGGCGAATGCTGGCCTTCTGTAAAAACAATAGCAGGCGACATAAAGCTGTCGCCTGCCACGGTCAGAAGGGCTATTAAAGATTTGAAAAAAGCCGGACTAATTGAAACCAAACAGCGTTATCGTGAAAAAGGCGGCACAAGTTCATTACTATTTAAATTACGCTCAAATCCTGCTTGCACTTGAAATTATCATTTATTTTTTGTATAATGAAATAAAATTTTTCCAAATAAAAATGTTTGGTGGTGAGGCTGTGAGTGCGTACAGGCTGGCTGTTTGTGAGGATGATACATCAGTTCTCAAAGAGCTGAAAAGAATGTGCAGTGAAATTCTGGCAGAAGAGGGCGTTGAAAATGAAATTACCGTTTTTCCCTCTGCAAAGGCTTTGAATACTGTTCTTTTGTCCCAAAGCAAACCCTTTGATATGTTGATACTGGATATTCAGATGGAGGATATGACGGGACTTGAGCTTGCACAAGCTCTTCGACAGCGTGGTGACAGAGTAAGCATTATATTTGTAACGGCATACGAAGATTATCTTCCCCACGGTTACGGCGTTCAGCCCATTCATTTCCTTTTAAAGCCTGTCAGCCGTGAGGCATTGTGCGACGCACTTCGCACCGATATAAAGCTCAATCACAAGCCTAAAACCGTTGCACTTCGAATCGGTCACAAAACTATCAGCCTTCCGGTTTCGGAGATTCGCTATATCGAAAGCTTTAACCACAGCATAATCATTCACGAAAACAGCAAACGCTCATATACAATTTCTTTGTCAGAGGTTGAAAAACAGCTTCCGACAGGAATATTCTGCCGATGTCATAACAGCTATCTTGTCAATATGGACTTTGTGGAGGAAATCGGAAGAACCGAGCTTACACTGCGCAGCGGCGAAGTTCTTCCTGTTGGCAGAGCCTACTACAAATCATTCCAAAGCGCATTTATCAGCTTCATAAATCAATAGTTTTTAGTTTTTAGCTTTTAGCTTATAATGAACCCCCGATCGTTAATGGTCGGGGGCTTTTTTAACTTTTCTTTGGAATTTTCAGAGCTGTTTGAACGGTGAAAACATTGTTTTCGGAATAGTTAATGTCGAGTAGGCTGTGGTATTTCTGCGCTATTGACGACATCTGCGTAAGTCCGAAGCCGTGCAGTTCAGGCTCATCCTTAACTGTCAGAATTTTTCCCTTGCCGTCCTTTTTAAGGCTTCCGTCATAGGAATTTTCACATTTTACGGCTAAAAATCCGTTCTTGACCTCTGCGTGAAAGCGTATAAATCTTTCCTGCTCACAGCTCATACGCATACAAGCCTCAAGCGCATTTTCAAGCATATTCATCAGCAAGACGCACAAATCGCTTTCGGGAATGCTCAGCTCGGCAGGAACAATCGCCTTAGCTTCAAACGGGATTTTTTCCCGAGCGGCTTTAAAGGATATATCCTGCAAAATAGCGTTGACCGTAAAATTCTCCGTAAACTGAGTTTGCGCAAGAGAAGAATTCTGCTCCTTTAATTTGTTAAGAATCTTGCCGAGTTCCTCATAATCGCCCTTTTGATACAAAGAGTCAATGGCAATAAGCTGGTGTCTAAACTCGTGGCGAAGCTCTGCGCTGTCCCTGATTTTTGCTTCAAGTGCCTTGCAGTTGTCAGTCACAAGCCTGTTTCTGACAGCAAGTATTTGGGCTTCTGCCTGTTGATTTGCAAATGAGCGAATTACCGTATAAGCCGAAATCAGCACAGCCACAGTAGTAAGCCAGATTGTAATCCAGTAAAGCAAGCCGTCAAAGGCACCGTAGGAAATGTCCTCAAGCATAGTGCTTAAGTATGATGCAAGATAGCCGCCTGTTGCGTATGAATAAACAAAGCCTATCAGCAATATGCCTGCACTGCCTGCGGCGGCAATTCCGAAGATTTTCCAGAATCTTTTGCGGCAGTTGAGTATCAGATATACCAAAAGAGCCACCGGTGCAATCCATTTAAAGCCTTCCCAGCAGAGAGCATTCATAACCCATTCGGGTAGAAAATAATAGCCGCTGCTGATATTCATATAATGAAGAATCAGTGATGAAGAGGCGATAATAAGGGGAATCATACTCCAGTCAATTTTTTTGCGCATAATTCCCAGCAGGAACAGACCAACAGCAATAATCAGAACGACCGCCTCTGCACCGGCAGGGATTCCGTAATGGTTAGCATAAGCAAGGCTTTCCGAGTCGGTAAGACCTTCAGGCATAAAGCGAAGCAAGGGCGGGAACATAGCAACGGCTTCGTCAGTAACCGTACAGGTAAGCACAAGCTCACCCTCTGGGTTTTCAGGCAAGGGCAAATTTGCCTGAGCCATACCCATTGTTCCCTCCGGGGATTTAACGGATGAAGAATATATTTCCTTGCCGTTTAGCGACAATTTAATCTCCATACCCTCAGGTTCAAACAACAGATAACCGTTGCCAAGTCCCTCGGGCAATGTACCTTTAAAAATATATGTGCCGACAGGACCTTCCTGTCCTACCTCACCGTCAAGCTCATAGGGCGTCTGAGTGCCGTCATCCTTTACCACAACGACGGAGTCCCAGTTAAGTATAGTCATACTTTTATCCGTAACGGTAAAGCTGTGCAAAAAGCATACGACACCTGCACAAAGTGCAAGAAAAAGTATCAGGCATATGGCTCGGACTGTTTTTTTCATTGCTTTTTCTCCTTTGTTAATTTAATATATCATACCATTTTTATTCTATATCAAAATATAAATTATTACAAGGCAAAGAGGGCATTTTCTGCGTAAACAACCGTTTTTCTGCGTAAACGACACAACCAAAAGGGAAAATTTGTGATAAAATTATAGTGTATAAGTAAAATAGGAAAATGTGCTTTCATAAAGGAGGAAACACTAATGAATAATAAACACGGAAAAAACGACAGCATAGTTATAAAGAAAAAGCATATCGTAATTGCAGTAATAATTATACTGTTGCTTGTTGCCGGTGGAGTTGTTCTTGCACTGAATTTTGGAAACTGGTTCGGTGAAGAGTCTGCGCCTACTACCCAAAGCACTACAATGGAGGTTGACCCGAACGCAGGTCAGTATAACGGTCAGCAGCCGGAGGACAAGGGCGGTGAAGCCGAGGGAATCAAGATACCCGGCTATCCGTCAATCACAATTCCTGCAAACAAAGAGGATGTAACGGTGGCACTTTTAAATCCCGATGGCAATCCCTGTTACTTTGTCTTTGAGCTTGTCTTAAAGGATACGGAGGAAACACTTTACAAGTCAAAGCTTGTACCGCCCGGACAGGCAATAACGGACATAACCCTTTCAAAGCCACTTACGGCTGGGGAGCATAATGCAGTGATTAAGATTTCAACCTATTCCCTTGAGGATCAAAGCCCGATGAACGGGGCAAATGTAGAAACAGTTCTGATAGCTAAGTAAAGGAGGAAACAGCTTGAAGATTAAAGAAAAGCCAACGGCAATAAAGATCGTTGCAGTTTTATTATCCCTTTTGATAATAAGCTCGGTACTGCCGTTTTTCTCGGTCACAACCCGGGCGGCTGACGATGTATATTATCTTGACGAAACCGGGACTGAGCAGTATTGCAGCAGCGCGACTGCAGTAACAGCCGATGATACCAAATGGACGTCAGGCTGGTACATAGCCACAGGTACAATATTAATAGGCAGCCGTGTAACCGTCAGCGGCGAGGTTCACCTGATTCTGGCAGACTCTTGTAACCTTACCGTAAGCGGAGGCATACAGGTGCAGGACGATGACAGCGATATTACAAACGGCAGTGCCAATGCGCTGACCATCT
>JBJEOZ010000220.1:0-3959 GCA_051880975.1 Ruminococcus sp. | reverse complement strand
GACTTCCTAAAAAATGAATATACTATAATTCCCACCATACCCAAAAGATATGTGATGATATAGATTTTATATACAGGATGGAGGAAACCGTAGGTCTTTTTAAGTGTAGTTGCTCCGTTCACAGTATTTAATGAAACGGTTTTGTAATACACATCGGAGTATCCTCCGCTTGATGCAATCAGGAATATTATCACCCCTATTGCCACCAATGTAATCAACAGCTTTTTGGGTATAGCCACATTACATAATTGTGCAATAATCAGCAACATAAACATAGACAAAAAAACACTGCCCAAGTAAG
The DNA here is from genome assembly GCA_051880975.1 of Ruminococcus sp. Taxonomy (GTDB): domain Bacteria; phylum Bacillota; class Clostridia; order Oscillospirales; family Acutalibacteraceae; genus Ruminococcoides. The sequence continues at coordinate 3,658 of JBJEOZ010000220.1, read as the reverse complement.
CCAAAGCATTTGAGCATAATGCAAGTGTTATGTTGGGGGAAATGGACAATGCAAAATATCCTGCGTTCGTAACCGCTACGGAAGTAAACAGCCACATTAAGAGGGGATTATCCCGTTTGTTTGTAACACCACACAGTGCAACAAGTACAAGTGACGCCAAGAATGTTATTCCATACCAAACGAACAATTTTGCCCCTCCCCTCTACTAATATCTTCAGCAAAATAATAATACACAGAAAATGTATTTTTGTCAAACAGCTATTTTCTTTGTTGCTGATAAAAAAGTTTGAAAAATAGCAAGATTTCCCCATATCAATAACAAGACCCTTATGGCAAATACTCATTCTGCCGGTCATTTATTATTGCAAAAATACGCATACATTATAGCATATTCATCTGCATTCTCAACTATATTCAATTAGTTTTAACAATAAAATAACATATATTTTATTTATTATTTTTCACATATAAAAAAAAACAGGCTGTTCTTAAACAACCTGTTTTGTGGTAATTATTTGTGTTTCCTTAAAATCATTCACTTCTTAGTGCTGTTACAGGGTCTTTTTTTGCCGCCTTTTTCGCCGGGATGATACCGCCGATAAGGGTAAGCAGGACACTTAACACAACAAGCACTACTGCACTAATGAATGGAATTGCGGCTGAAACCTCTGTGCTGCCCATAAGGCTGTGGATAACTGCATTTCCCGGAATGAGTATCAACAGGCTTATGCCTATACCCAAAATACCGGAGAAAAGTCCTATAATAACCGTTTCTGCATTAAACACACTTGAAATATTCCTCTTTGACGCACCGATAGCTCTGAGTATGCCAATTTCCTTTGTTCTTTCAAGTACTGAAATATAGGTGATAATGCCAATCATAATTGAGGAAACTATGAGGGACACAGCAACGAATGCTATTAGGACATAGGAAATAACATTTACTATTGTTGTTACAGAGGACATCAAAAGTGCTATATAGTCGGTGTAGCTTATCTTGTCTGCATCCTTCGCCTTTTCATTGTAATGCTCAACGGCCTCTGCTATTCCGTCCTTTGCCTCAAAGCTGTCAACATAGATATTGATTGATGAGGGTGTGCTAAGGTCAACAACGCCAAACTCCTTCATATTGTCGTCATAACTGCCTGATGAAATATATTTGTCATAGATTGAAAGTACAACCTGGTCGTCTGGGTCACCCGAAATATATCCTACGAAAGACTGTGCAAGCTGACTTTCGCTGAGTGTAGATAACTGACCTTGCATCTCTTTGTTTCCAGCATACACCTGAGTCATAATATCCTTGCACATCTTAGCCTGTTCGCTGACGCCTAAATTCTTGATATACTTCTTAGTGTCGGAAATTTTTTCCTTGTCATCTGATGGTTCAAAGGATAAATTGTTGATTACATTAACCGTCTTTGACTTTTTCTGTGCCTTTACAACTTCGCTTTTGTCGGTGTAATCGATTATATAATTTGTAAGTGCCTGTGTGTAACCCACAGAATTGTTAATCAGCTTGTTATCCTCATCCTTAAGTCGGATAATTCCCGAAATCTTTAGCTCCAAGCCGTTTTTGACCAGCTTTTTAATTTTGGACTCATCTTCCCTTACGTCGTCAAAGGTACCTTTGCTGTTCTTTTCGTAGTAGTCGCAGGCTGGAATAAGGTAAAAGCTCTGTTTACAGGCATCCTCATACGACCAATTAGTATCCTCTACCTTAACCTTTTTACCGTCGTTGATTTTATCCATATAGTCCCTGTATTCATCAGTTGGGAGCAAACCAAGCTTGTACAAAACTGTGGAACGAATTTCGTTGTTTGTATCAAGGACAAGGACAACTTCGTTGTACTTTTGAGGATAGCTTCCGTAAACAAGGTCATAGTTTTCTTTGATTGCTTTACTTACAAGCTCACCGTCACTTCCGGGCATCATCTCTTCAAAATTATTGTTCGTTCCACCCATATTCTGCATACTGCTACCCATATTGCTCATTTGGGTCATACCGTACATAGACGAGGATTTTTCTTTTTCTGTTGCAAGAGTGCTTCCGTCAGAATTGACAAGTTCACCGTCAGGGTCATAGGAATACACACCAAAGGACGTATCATAGGAGTAAACAACACCGTTTTCACCTATGTACTTATTGATTTCGCTGTCCTTGTCGTCAATATATTCCTTGAACTTTGTAAGATTATTCTTTGTAATGCTGTTGGTCATACTGGAGGTCATTTCCAGGTCTGCCCCATTTGTGTAAACCTTGTCACGCTTATGGTTAACATTCTTTTTATCTGTCGCTGTCTGCTGACCGTCGTTCATAACACTTGCCAAATCCATAGTTTGGGCATTTACTGTTATGGGGTATGAGGTCATTGTGTCCTTTTGCACATTTTCAATATAGATATTTACACCGTTTGAAAGGGCTAAAATCAAGGCAATTCCTATGATACCGATTGAACCCGCAAAGGATGTAAGAAGAGTTCTGCCCTTTTTGGTACGCAAATTGTTAAAGCTGAGGGCAAGGGAAGTGAAGAAAGACATTGAGGATTTTCCCATATTTTTGTGCTGTGGCTTTTCAAGTTTTTCTTCGTCAACTGTATATGGGTTGCTGTCGTAAACGACTTTTCCGTCACGGAGCTTTACAATCCTGTTTGCATACTGATTGGCAAGCTCCGGGTTATGGGTAACCATAACAACAAGTCTGTCCTTTGCCACCTCTTTCAGCAAATCCATAACCTGAATACTGGTTTCTGTGTCAAGTGCACCTGTGGGTTCATCAGCAAGGAGAATATCGGGGTCATTTACAAGTGCTCTTGCAATGGCAACCCTTTGCATCTGTCCACCGGACATTTGATTAGGCTTTTTGTGGAGCTGGTCGCCAAGACCAACTTTATCAAGTGCCTCCTTTGCCCTTCTTTTCCTCTCTGACTTGGATATACCGGAAATTGTAAGGGCAAGCTCAACATTTGACAAAACAGACTGGTGAGGAATTAGATTGTAGCTTTGGAAAACAAAACCGATTGTGTGGTTGCGGTAGGAATCCCAATCCCTGTCCTTATACCTTTTGGTGGAAATACCGTTGATGATAAGGTCACCGCTGTCGTATCTGTCAAGACCGCCGATTACATTCAGCAGTGTGGTTTTACCCGAACCGCTGGGGCCAAGGACAGCAACAAACTCGTTGTCACGCAGAGTTAAGCTTACATCATTAAGTGCCTGCTGTACAAGAGTGCCTGTGACATATTTTTTGTTAATGTTCTTAATCTGAAGCATATCAAACCTCCAAAATTCTCTTTCAAATATCTATAAAAAGCCTTCCAATATCGGTAAATATTTGTAATTAATTTATATACATCACCTATATATTGGTAATAATATTCTATAATTATACCGATTTTTAAATTTTTTGCAATGTATAAAACAGTCCATATGTTTATTAAGTATGTAAAATTAGGGATGGCAAAACCATCCCCAAAATTTAATCAACCTCGTATCCCTTGTCGATTACAGCCTTTTTCAAAATATCTTCTGAAACATCAAATCGGAGGGTTACTATTGCTGTTCCTGCCTCATGGCTCACCTCTGCGGATATTACTCCGTCAATCTCCTCCAATGCCTTTTTAACTGTTCCCTCACAATGAGGACACATCATACCTTT
>JBJEOZ010000219.1:0-3963 GCA_051880975.1 Ruminococcus sp. | reverse complement strand
TTCGGGCAGGATTGCAAAACAGCTTTACCAGAATGCCAACATAAGTATTACGGGTTTTGAAAAGACCAATTTCCCGGATAACTTCTTTGATGTCGTGGTGGGTAATGTGCCATTCGGTGACTATAAGGTGTTTGACCCGAAGTATAACAAGTACAACTTCCGTATCCACGATTATTTTATTGCAAAAGCACTGGATCAGGTCAGACCGGGAGGCATCGTTGCGGTCATTACCACGAAGGGAACGCTTGATAAAAGCAATCCTACCATCCGCAAGTATATCGCAGAACGGGCAGAATTAGTCGGAGCAGTCAGACTGCCGAATACAGCCTTTAAGGAGAATGCAGGGACGGAAGTCACATCAGACATTCTTTTCTTACAGAAGAGGGAGCGGAAGATGGAGATAGAACCGGACTGGGTGCATCTTGGCTATACGGAGAATGGGATTGCAGTCAATTCCTACTTTGTGGAGCACCCGGAAATGATGCTGGGGACTATGGAGTACGATACAAGGATTTACGGACAGGACTCAAGGTACACGGTCTGTGTCAATCATGACGAGAACTTCAATCTGTACGATGCCTTAAACAATGCCATTCACAATATCCGGGCAGAAATGACAGGTTTCGACAGACTGACAGAAGAGGAGGAAGTGAGTGCAGATGTTATTCCGGCAGACCCGGATGTGAGAAACTTTACCTACACCTTTTATGACGGAAAACTCTATTACCGGGAAAATTCCCAGATGGTAAGACAGGATGTGTCAGCAAACGCAGAGGAGCGTATCAGACAGCTGGATGAAATCAGAACCATTACAAGGGAACTGATTGATATTCAGATGGAAGGGTGTTCCGAGGAAGAGCTTGCGGATAAGCAGGCACTCTTAAATGCGAAGTATGACAAGTTCGTGGAAAGGTATGGGTATATTACAGGTAAAAGCAATAAGATGGCGTTCCGTGACGACAGCGATTACCCGCTTCTCTGCTCTTTGGAGGAAGTAAACGAGGAGGGAGAGGTGAAGAAAGCAGACATGTTTTATAAACAGACCATAAAAGCAAAGCCTGTTATTGAAAGGGTGGAGACAGCAGTGGAAGCACTGAATCTTTCCATCAACGAATTTGGAGTAGTCAATCTTCCCTATATGCTTTCCATTTATGAACCGGATATGGAGGCAGTAAAAGAGGAAGTCAGGGAAAAGACCGGGGAGAGAGAGGTAAGTTTTTCCGAGGAACTTACCGGGGAGTTAAAGCAGGCAGCACTTGTAAAGGAGCTTGAAGGACTTATCTATCTAAATCCGGCACTTGCCAATGAGAATAATCCTGCGGCGGGATATGAAACAGCGGATGAATATCTGTCCGGCAATGTCAGGGAAAAGCTTCGTGTAGCAAAGGCGGCTGCTCTGGAGAATCCCGCATATGGAATCAATGTGGAGGCACTGGAAAAGGTACAGCCCGAGCGCATTGAAGCAAGCGATATTGATGTCAGAATCGGCACCACCTGGATTGACCCGAAAGACTATGAGCAGTTTATTTATGAGCTTCTTAACACACCGAGAAGAGCGAGGGCAGTAAGAAGTGAATGGTACAATTCCGGTATTCAGGTACACCTTAACAAAATAACGATGGAGTGGTTCATTGAGAACAAATCCATGGATAAGCGTTCAGTTGCAGCAACCAAGACTTATGGTACAAGCCGCATGGACGCTTATTCTATTTTTGAGGAGACTTTGAATTTAAAGACCGTTACCGTTCGTGACAGGGTGGATGACGGAGACGGAAAGTATCACTATGTGGTCAATAAGAATGAGACCATGCTTGCAAGGGAAAAGCAGAACCAGATGAAGGAGAAGTTTAAGGAGTGGCTGTTTGCTGACCCGGAACGAAGGGCGAAGTATGTGGACTATTACAATGAGACCTTCAACAATATCAGACTTCGTGAATATGACGGAAGCCACTTGCAGTTCCCGGGCATGAATCCAGAGATTGAGTTAAAGCCTCATCAGAAGAATGCCATTGCAAGAATATTGCTTGGTGGGAATACGCTTCTTGCACACTGCGTAGGAGCCGGAAAGAGTTTTGAGATGATGGCAGCCTGTATGGAGCAGAAGCGTCTCGGACTTGCCAATAAGACAGTTATGGTTGTACCAAAGCCACTCATCGGTCAGACCGCATCGGAGTTTTTGAGATTATATCCTTCTGCCAACATTCTGGTAGCAACGGAGCGGGATTTTGAGAAGAGCCGGAGAAAGCAGTTTATTTCAAGGATAGCAACTGGGGATTATGACTGTATCATTATGAGCCATTCGCAGTTTGAGAAGATACCGATTTCTGCGGAACGAAAAGAGCGTATGCTTCAGGCACAGATTGATGAGATTGCTTATGCGATTGATGACATGAAGAGCCAGAACGGGGAGCAGTGGACGGTTAAGCAGATGGAGAGCCAGAAAAAGAAGCTGCAGGAACAGATATCTGCACTTGCAGACGAAAGCAGGAAGGATGACCTTATTACCTTTGAGGAGCTGGGAATTGATTCCATCATGGTAGACGAGGCACATGCGTTTAAGAATCTTGCGATTTTCTCCAAGATGAATAATGTATCGGGTATCAGTTCATCCGGTGCGAAGAAAGCCACGGATATGCAGCTTAAGTGCCAGTATATCAGTGAAATAAACGGAAACAGGGGTATTGTTTTTGCAACGGGAACACCGATTTCCAACACGATGTGCGAGATGTATGTCATGCAGCTGTATTTGCAGAAGCCGGCATTGGAGCAGATGGGGATATACCATTTTGATTCCTGGGCGGCAAACTTCGGTGAAGTGACAACTGCACTGGAGCTTACGGTGGAAGGCAGCGGATTCCGTTTTAAGAGCAGGTTCAATAAGTTTACCAATCTGCCGGAGCTTATGAATATCTACCGTGAGGTGGCGGATGTCCAGACAGCGGATATGCTTGATTTGGATGTGCCTGCCCTTCGTGGGGGCAAGGCGATTATTGTGGAGTCGGAGCCTGACTGGTATGTAAAACAGGTCATGGAAGATTTCGTGGTAAGAGCGGAGCGAATCCGTAATGGCGGTGTGAACCCTTCCGTAGATAATTTCCTTAAGATTACCCATGAAGCGAGACTGCTTGGAACGGATGCAAGACTGATTGATAAGGATGCACCGAATAATCCGGACGGAAAGCTTAACAAGGTGGCAGAAAACGTATGGAATGAGTATCAGGCAAACAACAAGGATGGAAAGATTGGCTGTCAGCTGATATTCTCAGACATTGGTACGCCGGGAGCAGATAAGGACTTTACGGTATATCAGTATCTGAAGGATGCACTGATACAGTACGGGATTCCGGAGGAAGAGATAGCCTTTATCCATGATGCCAAAACCGATGCCCAGAGGGATGTGCTTTTCAAGGAAATGAGAACCGGGAAGAAGAAAGTCCTTATTGGTTCCACGGATAAGTGCGGTACGGGTGTAAATGTGCAGACACATCTTGTGGCATTACACCATGTGGACTGTCCTTGGAAGCCTTCATCCATTGAACAGAGAGAAGGTCGTGGTATCAGACAGGGTAATGAGAACGATGAGATAGCGGTTTACCGTTATGTAACGAAATCAACCTTTGATGCCTATAACTGGAGTCTGGTTGAGAATAAACAGCGTTTCATTAGTCAGGTAACCACTAGTAAGGCGGTAAGCCGAACCTGTGAGGATATAGATGAGGCAACTCTTTCCTATGCGGAAATCAAGGCAGTTGCTACGGGAAATCCGCGGATTAAGGAGAAGATGGAGATTGACAATGATGTGCAGAGACTGAAACTGCTAAAAGCTTCCTATGATAACCAGCGGTATGCATTGCAGGATAATTTCATGATTCGATATCCGAAGCTGATAAAGGCTGCAAATGAGAAGCTTGCCTGTGTCAGGGAAGACATCAAGCTTCGGGATAGAGAGTTGCTGGAGCATCC
>JBJEOZ010000218.1:0-18848 GCA_051880975.1 Ruminococcus sp. | reverse complement strand
CCGATCTACTCAAGTGAGGTTGACACTTGGTTGCCTACTCTGCCGGCTGAAAAATATATTCTGTCAAAATCCTGTGCCGTTGTGTGGATAAAGGTTTTGAACTGCTTTTTCATCCCTATTGGTGAGCAACCGCCGTGAATATAGCCGGTTAAGGGTAAAAGCTCCTTTTGCGGTATCATTTCTATTGACTTTTCTTTGGCACATTTTGCACCTTTTTTCAGGTCAAGCTCTTTGTTTGCAGGTACAACAAAAACATAATGCTCTCCGCTTTTGCCAACGGTTACAAGGGTTTTGAAAACCTTTTCAACACTTTGCCCAAGGCACCTTGCAACTTCCTCTGCATTGAGCTTTGAGTTGTCATAGGCAAAATGGCTGTACTCAATTTTCTTTTGGTCAAGTATTCGCATTACATTTGTTTTTTCTTGCTTTTTACCCATAATATCCACCGATTTTTATTTCATACCGTTATATGAGGTCAACACAGCGTCCTGTGAAATATCACAGTACAGCTTATAAACATTTACTCCCTTTATCACCCTGTCAAGGACATCCAAAAGGTTATTTACTCCCGACTTATGAGGTACAAGGAGAGTTTGTTGCATTAGCTTTTGAATAGCCTCACGGTTGCTGATTTTTTCAATATGATTTTCCTTGCCCCTGTTAAGGCAACATATGCCCTTTAGGGGAACTAGAATATTTGAGTTAATATCGTGCTTACCGGAAAATGGTGTTCCGCAGGCGAATATTTTTCCGTCAATAATTCTGATTACAGGCTTATCGTCATTTATCATAACAGCCCTGTCACCAAAATAATCCATCCATAATTTAGTGTGGGTGGATTTTCCTGTTCCGCTGTCTGCTGTAAAAAGATAAGCCTCGTTATCAACTGCTATTGCAGATGAATGGAGAAGAATTGCATCAAAATCTAAAACAGCCTCATAAAAGCAGGCACCGAAGATTACATACTCGGCAAGTGAACGGGAAACATTGGGATATACTTTGATGTAGTTATCAATCCTCTCCTCTGTAACCTCAAGGGTAATGTCAGGGGTTAGGGTTTGGTCACCTGCAATATATTTTTCGGAACGGCTTAAGGTTTGGGGATATTTTGCATTGTATTGAACATTAAGCCCGCAAATGTTGTAAAGCATAATTACCTCTTGTAATAGGTGAGCAGTATGGCTCTTCCCCTGTTAACAATTATTTCTGCATTGTCATCGGAAAATACATTACTAATACCCCTTGATACATTGTAGGTAAGGGTGTAGCTGTCAAGTGGATATTTTGCACCTTTGTATGTAACATTTACGCTTTCGCAACCATATGGAAATACAGAAAAGGTAAGTCCTTTTTTACCGTCCATATTGTATGTTCCCTCTTTGAGAATCTGTATTTCTTCACCGTTATTCCTTGCTACACCGTGGTAGTTGTATTCTGACAAAAATGAAAGAATTGCAATGTTGGCAAAGGTGTGGTCTGTTCTTCCGCCAACTGAACCAAGTAGCAAAAAGTCCTTGTAGCCTCTGCGGATACATTCCATAACACAATGCTCTGTGTCGGTGTCGTCCTTGACGGTGTTCAGCTTCACTACCTCAGTATCTGTGGGAAGTTCTTCTTCAAGGGAATCGAAATCTCCGATAATGAGGTCAGGGTTAAGTCCTGCTTTTCTTGCAAAGGTGTAGCCCGAATCTGCACAAACAATGAAGTCATCATCAGTGCAAAGGGTTTTGATTTCTTCAACGCTGGTATCAGGTGAACCGGAAATAATTACGCATCTCATTTTTTTCGCTCCCATTCTTTAATATCTTTTATTTCGTTATACATTTCCACATAGCTGTTGTGGCGGGAAACAGGAATTTCGCCCTGCTTTACCCCCTCAATCACAGCACAGCCCTTTTCACAGGTATGACTGCAGGATGTGAATTTGCAATTTCCAATATAATCCTGAAATTCGGGGAATGTATATTGCAGACTGTCTTTGTCGATAATGTTAAATCGCTCTAACTGAACGGTAGAAAATCCCGGAGTATCGCACACATAACCGTCCCTTGTTTTGAACAGCTCAACCGTCCTTGTGGTGTGACGGCCTCTGCCAAGCTTTTCGCTTATCTCCCCTGTTTTTAGGTTAAAATCCGGGAACAGCTTGTTCAGAAGAGTTGATTTTCCCACTCCGCTGTTGCCGATAAAGGCGGTAATTTTGTTTGGCAAAATACTGTATATTTCGTCAATACCCTCACCGGTCACAGATGAATATAGAATTGTCTTTATCCCTGTTTTTTTGTATATACTAAAGAGTTCATCACCGGGGCAAATATCCGACTTGGAAATAACAATAACAGGCTCCATATCATTATAGACAGCTGTTGAAATCATCTTGTCTATTACTGTGTAGTTTGGTGACGGTGAAACAGTACTGCACACAATGACAATGTTGTCTATGTTAGCCATTGGCGGTCTTACAAGGGAATTTTTCCTCTTGTGAATTTCGTCAATTACGGGATAACCCTTTTGTGACAGGGAAATTGTAACTAAATCACCAACAAGAGGTGCGTTACTTTCCTTGCGAAACGCTCCCCTTGCCTTACATTCATATATTTTATCAGCGACTTCTACATAATAGAAACCGCTGATTGCTTTAATAATCAAACCATCTGTTTTTGACTCTTTCATAAACTACTCCGCATACTCGTTTTCATCTGGCTCTGTTGTCGGATTAACAGGAGAGTCTGTTGGAGTTGTCACCGGCTCAGTCACCGGTGTTTCGGGAGTAGTATATTGTGTTATAGTCTGGGTTTCGGTTGCTGTTGTTACCTCAGTAGTTTCTGTTGGAGTTGTAGCAACCTTGTATTCGTGATAGGTTGGTGTGGCTGTTTTGTTTTGGAAGTCTATTGTATATTCCTGATACAGCTGACCGTTGAGATAAACCTTTACTTTTGAGTTGCTTTCGGTACCTGAAAGTGTAAACTTGTATGTCTTAAGCTCTGACGGAACAACATTTGTTGTTACAAAAACATCTCCGTCAAATACAACCTGAAGTGAAACGCTGTTTGTTTCCTCTTTTGGTAGCTGAACCTCTATGTCAATAGACTGGCTGTCCTTTTTACCGCCTGAAAGTACAAGCTTTACGGTATATCCCTTTTTAACAGTTCCTCCCTGCAAAGGATTTTGACGAATAACAGTATCCTTTTCCTCATAGCTGTTTTCGTCATACTCGTATTCTACCTGCAAACCCTTCTTTTCAAGCTCTGCCCTTGCTTCTTCTAACTTTTTGCCTGTTACATCGGGAATTTTAACCTTTTTAGGTACAGGTCCCTTGGAAACATAGAGGTAAATTGTTGAGCCGATTGTTGTCTTTTGTCCGGGGTTAGGGAACTCAGAGGATACATAGTCGGTGTTAACATCATCACTTCTGATATAGACAATTTCAGGAATAAGGCTACGGCTTTCAAGCTGTTTTATTGCGTCCTCCTCTGTTGTGTTCAAAAGATGAGGAACTACAACCTGAGAATTTTTACCGTTTACTGTGAGCTGAATCGTCGCCCCCTGCTTGACCATTTTTGAATCAGCCTCAGGCTTTTGGGAGAGTACAACACCTTCCTTTTTAGTAGAGTCATACTCAAACTCTATGTCAAAGTTGAAGTCATTTTTGTCGGACTCCTGCTTAATTTCAACGATTGTTCTGCCAACATAGTTTGGAACAGCAGTATCGGCAGAACCGCCTGTCATTGTATGGAACAGGAAGTAAACCCCAAAGCCAACAAGACAAACAAGGAAAGAGGCTACAATGCCCATAATTACAGACTGCTTTTGTGAACGCTCCTTCTTCTCTTCCTTTTCGTCATTTGCAAAGTCAACAGGCTCTTCTCTCCTTTTATTTTCTTCAAGGTCAACTCTTCTTCTTTGTTCTCTGCGTTCGGTAACAGGCTCAACATACTTTGTTGTCTGTTCGTCAGGTCTGTTAAGACTGTAACCAAATACTATACCCGGGTTAAGGCGGAATCTGTCTATGTCGTTAAGCATAGCCTGTGCAGACTCATACCTTGCCCTTGGGTCCTTTTGCATTGCGTGAAGAGTAATCTCCTGAAGTCCTGACGGGATGTCAGGGTTGATGTCACGAGGCAACTTTGGTGTGGACTGAAGTTGCATTATAGCTACGGATACTGCATTGTCGGCAACAAAAGGAAGTTTTCCTGTGAGCATTTCGTACATCATTACACCAACGGAGTAAATATCGGTTTTTCCGTCTGTGTTGCCACCCTTTGCCTGTTCAGGTGCTATATAATGAACAGAACCGATTGCCTGTTCTGTCATTGTTCTTGTGGCTGAATTAAAATTACGGGCAATACCAAAGTCGGTAACCTTGATTGTTCCGTCCTGCAAAAGCATAATATTCTGAGGCTTTATGTCACGGTGAACAATGCCCTTTTCGTGGGCGTGCTGTAATGCTCTTAAAATCTGGGTTGTAAGGTGTAATGCCTCTTTCCAGCCTATTACACCCTGCTGTGCTATATATTCCTTCAGGGTAATGCCGTCAATGTACTCCATAACAATGTACTGAATCATATCTCCGAAGGAAACATCATACACCTTTACAATGTTTGGATGGGACAAAACGGCTATTGACCTGCTTTCGTTTTTGAAGCGTCGGATAAATTCGGCATTGTCCAAAAATTCTTCCTTAAGAATTTTTATTGCTACTTCTCTTTCGTCAATGGTATCGTAGCACCTGTAAACATTTGCCATACCACCAACACCGATAAGTTCGTGGATTTCGTAGCGTCCGTCAAGTTTTTTGCCTGTGTACTTATCCATGACTATTCCTCCTAAAATATTGTTATGACGGTAATGTTATCGGTACCGCCACCGTTGTTTGCTGCGTCAACAAGCTTGTTAACAACCTTGCTGTCACGGTTGTTGTTGATTATATTAACTATTTCTTCTTCTGAAACACAATTTGTAAGACCGTCTGTACAGATGAGGATTGCATCCCCTCTCTTATATTCACACTCAACATAATCCACATTTACAACACATCTGATGCCAACAGCTCTTGTGATGAAATTTTTGTTAGGGTGAACCATAGCCTCTTCTTTTGTGATTTCGCCACGGTTGACCATCTCCTGCACAAGGGAATGGTCCTCTGTAAGCTGAATAGCCTTGTTATCTCTGATTATATATGTCCTTGAGTCACCAACATGGACAATGTGGACAATATTGTCACGAATGAACACAAGCTCACAGGTTGTACCCATTCCGGTGAGTTCAATATTTTTTCTTGCAATGTTGTAAACCTCAAGGTTTGCCCCGACAACCACATTGGTCAAAAGGGCAATAAGCTCCTCCTCGGTAAAGTCACCTGTGTAAAGGTTTTTGATTTCACGGGCTATGTACTCGGATGCTGTTGTAGAGGCTGTGTGACCTCCGTTTGCACCGCCCATTCCGTCACAGACAACTGCCCAAAGTGAACCCTCAGGGGTTTTGCCTGAAAGACAATAATCCTGATTGTCCTGGCGTACACTGCCCCTGTCTGTTTTACTGTAAATGTTCAAGATTATTATCCTCCTTCCTTATACTTACCCTTGAGCTGACCACAGCTTGCGTCAATGTCACTGCCAAGTGTTCGCCTTACGGTAGCGCTTATTCCGTATGAGTTAAGAATGTTTGTAAAGGAAATCAGTCTTTCCTTGTTACTCTTGCGGTAATCACTACCCTTGACGGAATTGACAGGAATTAAGTTGACGTGAGCAAGCATTCCCTTTATTAGTTTGCCAAGCTCTTTTGCACAGGAGTCGCTGTCGTTTACTCCGTCTATCATAGCGTACTCAAAGCTGACTCTTCTGTGGGTTTTATCTATATAATATCTTACAGCCTCCATAAGACTTTCAATATCGTATGCATCATTAATTGGCATTGTGGCACTTCTCATTTTGTCGTTTGGTGCGTGTAGAGAAACCGAAAGTGTAATTTGCATCTCTAAATCAGCCAATTTATAGATTTTCGGCACTACTCCGCTTGTTGAAAGGGTGATGTGCCTTTTGCCGATATTAAGTCCCTTTTCCGAGGAAACTAAATCTATAAACCTGACAACATTGTCAAAGTTGTCAAGTGGCTCCCCCATACCCATAAGGACGATGTTTGAAATTCTTATACCCAAGTCCTTTTGGGCGGTTTCGATTTGAGAGAGCATTTCGCCGGGTGTTAAATTCCTTGTAAAGCCCTGCATACCTGTGGCACAGAATTTGCACCCCATTTTGCACCCGACTTGGGTGGAAATACATATTGTGTAACCGTGGTGGTAGCTCATTACAACTGATTCTACACACTCACCGTCACCGAATTTAAAGAGATACTTAACTGTATTATCATAACTTGAAACTTGCTTTTTTTCAATATTTACAACAGAAATGTAATAATATTCAGACAGCTTACTGCGTAAATCCTTGGGAATATTGTTCATTTCGTCAAATGACGACACACCGGAATTTATCCAACGGAAAATTTGCTCTGCCCTGTATTTTGGGAAATTATGCTTTACGACAAAATCCTGAATTTCCTCAGTTTTCAGTGATTTCAAATCAGTCATTTGTCACCCCTCCTTAAAATGGCAAAGTAAAAACCGTCTGAATTGTTTGTCTGTGGGAAAAGTGAACATTCGTAGGGCTTTTCCTCAACTGTTCTTTTAATATTCTTTGGAAGAATTATATCCTCCCCCTGAAAATCCTTGTTTTCCAAAAGGAATTTTTCTATCATCCTGTTATTTTCCTCAGGATTAAGTGTACAGGTGGAGTAGAGGAGTCTGCCTCCCTTTTTTACAATGCGTGATGATGCTGTTAGGATTTTGTACTGAATTTCTTTTAAAGAATTATCAAACAAGTCCTCCTTATATCTTATCTCCGGTTTTCTGCGAATAAGACCAAGACCTGAGCATGGTACATCACAAATAACCACATCTGCTGTTTCTGTTTCGCTATTTTCCAATGCATCCTTTACGGTAGCATTTATTATGTCAATTTTCAGCCTTTTGCAACTTGAGTTTATCAAATTAACCTTGTGTGGGTAAAGGTCAAAGGAATTGATTTTGCCTATGTTATTCATAAGAATTGCAGATGTAAAGGACTTTCCTCCCGGTGCAGAGCAGACATCATAAAGTGTTTGTCCCTGTTTTGGTGAAAAGCTTTCAAGTGCTATATTTGAGGACAAATCCTGAATGTAGAACTTTCCATCCTTAAATGCATCAGAACTTTCTATTGCACCTGTGGAGCTGATTTTTATAACATTTTCAAGAGGTGTACTTTCACACCTTATTTCCTCTTTTTCAAGGTCTTTTAGCAAGTCCTCTTTTGTTGTGAGCAGAGTATTCACCCTTGCGTAAAGAGGCGGTCTGCCGGAAAGACTGTTGAGCATATCAAGGGTTACTTCCTCACCGTAGCTGTCTTTCCAAAGGACAATAATTTCTTCGGGAACAGAATATTTTACGGAGAGGTATTTATTTTTATCCTTGATCTTTTCAAGGTTATACTTTTCCTCAGCCCTTGTAATACTCCTTAAAAGTCCGTTAATAAACCCTGCCGACTTAAAAAGCTTTAGATTTTTTGCAAGCTTAACTGTTTCGTTGACGGCGGCACTTTCGGGAACCTTGTCCATAAACAGCATTTGATACACAGCCATTCTCAGGAGAATGAGAGTTTTTTTCTCTATTTTCTTAAGTCTTACCGATGAATAACTGCGGATAATATAGTCAAGGGTTAATTTTCTTTCAAGCACTCCGTAAATTATTGCAGAGGTAAAGGAGGAGTCCAGCTTGGAAAGTTTGTTCTCCTTTAATGTTTGATTTATTATAATCGAACTGTAGCTCTTGTCTGTTTCAATCTTGTAAAGCACATCAAAGGCAATTCTTCTGGGGTTTATCATTAATCTCTCCTGTTGGCAATTATAATAAGACGCAAAAGCTGAAGAAGAGCAGTTGCCGCAGCGGCAACATAGGTCATTGCGGCAGCCTGAAGAACCTTTTTTGTACCCTCATACTCATCTGTGGCAAGTAAATTTGTGTCCCTGATACACTTCAAAGCTCTGCGTGATGCGTCAAACTCAACAGGCAATGTTACTACTGTGAACAGTACTGAAAGTGAAAAGAAGATAATTCCAAGCCACAAAACAAATGAATACTGTGTTGGCAAAAATAAACCTATAAGGAAGAGTATCCAGCCTAAGTTTGAGCCAATTCTTGCAGCAGGCACAATAGCACCCCTGATTTTGTTTGGCACATAGCCTGTTGCGTGTTGAACAGCGTGACCTGCCTCGTGACAGGCAACTCCAACTGCCGCAACTGATGCAACATTATAAACACTTTCAGACAGGCGGATAACATTTGTCCTTGGGTCAAAGTGGTCTGTAAGACTGCCGGATGTAGGCTCTATCCTAACTCCTGTTACACCGTAATGGTTAAGCACATACTGTGCTGCCTGAGCGCCTGTAATACCACGCCTGTTTGGTACATTACTGTACTTTGAAAAATTTGATTTTACTTTTATCTGACATATCATTGAAAGAATAAAGCAGGGTAAAATTAAAACAATGTATGTCCAGTCAAATCCATAAAAATAAGGCATAATTAATCTCCTATTATTGTTCCGATATTTATTTTGTGTCCTTGTAAAAAAGCATTTGAGTCCATCCTCTTTTTGCCCTGTAGCTGAACTGAATTCACAACCACCGCACCCTCACCACAGGCAACTGTAAGGGGATTTGTGCATATTACCTCTCCCGGTTTTCCTTTGCCATCTGCAAGGCGAGTTTCAAATATTTTAAGGACTTTTCCGTTAAAAACAGTTGATGCAACAGGCCAAGGGCAAAGTCCTCTGACCTTATTATGCACCTCTTTGTTTGTTTTAGAAAAATCAATTTTACACATTGATTTGTCAAGCATTTTTGCATATGAGGAAAGGCTGTCGTCCTGCTTAACAGGATTTAGCATTCCCTTTTGGGCATAGTCAAGAGTTTTTATAATCAGCTCTCCGCCAAGTTTGGAAAGGTTATCAAAAACCTCTCCCGCTGTTTCATTAATGCCGATTTCATATTCCTCTTTTAGTAGAATGTCACCTGTGTCAAGTCCCTTTTCCATATACATTGTGGTAACACCTGTTACCTCGTCACCGTTAAGAACTGACCACTGAATTGGTGCGGCTCCTCGGTACTTTGGAAGAAGTGAACCGTGAACATTGATGCAACCGTACTTTGGAATGTTAAGGATACTTTCAGGTAACAGCTGACCGTATGCAACAACAACAATTACATCAGGGTTAAGCTCCCTAATAAGCTTGTCGTTATCTCCCTCACGGAGCTTTACAGGCTGATAAACAGGTATTGAAAGCTCCTCTGCACAAACCTTTACATCAGGAGGGGTCATCACCATTTTTCTGCCCACAGGCTTGTCGGGTTGGGTGAATACAGCAAGAACATTGTGATGCTTTGCTATTGCCTTTAGTGACGACACTGCAAAGTCGGGAGTACCCATAAAAACAACATTCATCACTCAATCTCCTCCGGTGACAGCATACGGATTACAATATCCTTGTAAACAATGCCGTCAAGGTGGTCAATCTCGTGACAAAATGCCTTTGCAAGAAGTCCCTCTCCGCTGATTTCAAAGGTTTTTCCGTTTCTGTCCTGTGCCTGTACAGTCACGTTCATTGGTCTTTTTGTCATTCCGTATTCACCCGG
The DNA here is from genome assembly GCA_051880975.1 of Ruminococcus sp. Lineage (GTDB taxonomy): Bacteria > Bacillota > Clostridia > Oscillospirales > Acutalibacteraceae > Ruminococcoides. The sequence continues at coordinate 9,128 of JBJEOZ010000218.1, read as the reverse complement.
AAAAGAAAGGCATCCCTCGGCGGTTATCTGCTCACCCTCAGCCTTAATAACCTTTGGATTGACAAGCTCGATTACACCCTCGCCAATGTCGATAACAACCACTCTTCGCAGAACGCCAACCTGACTTCCTGCAAGTCCGACACCCTCTGCATCGTGCATTGTTTCCGCCATATCATCAAGGAGCGTCCAAAGTCTTTCGTCAAACTTTACTACCTCTCGGCATTTTTTGTGGAGAATTTCATCTCCGTCTTTTACTATATTTCTAATCGCCATAATAATCACCTAATTAAATGACTGTGGATTCATATCCACCGTAATTTGAATACCGTTAAAATCTTTTTTCTTTGAAAAATCCATAAGTACCTGATTAACGGCACCTCTGAATTCCTTCGAGTTTCTGCATTTTATAATAATTTTAAATCTGAATTTATTGCTTATTTTATACACAGCCGCCTGGCTGGGGCCTATAATTCTAAGTGGCATATCACCGTATTTTTCCTTTACAATGGCGATAAACTCACTTTGGAATGTTGAGGCACATTTTAAGGTTACACCTTGATTTTCCCCTGAAAAACCAACAAGGCAAATATCAGCAAAGGGTGGATACAGCATAGCCTTACGCATTGCAATTTCACCCTTGAAAAAGCTGTTGTAATCTTGCATTGCAGAAAGGCGAATAACCTCGCTTTCCGGGGTCGTTGTTTGGATAACTGCAACACCCTTACTTGAACCTCTACCACTTCTTCCCACAACCTGAGTAAGCAGACTAAAAGCCCTTTCGTAACTTCTGTAATCATCGGAATACAGCATTTGGTCAGCGCTTAACACACCTACCAAGGTGACATTTGGGAAATCAAGTCCCTTTGCCACCATTTGAGTACCAACAAGAATATCATATTCACCCTTTGAAAAGGCAGACAGCTTTTTCTCGTAACTGCTCTTTGACATTGTGGCGTCAGCGTCCATACGGAGCACCCTTGCACTTGGGAACAAATCAAGAAGTTCTTGCTCTGCCTTTTGAGTGCCGGCACCCCTTAAACTAAGTGTATGCTGATGACAGTCGGGACATTCCTCTGTAAAGGGAACAGAATGACCGCAGTAGTGGCACATCATACGGTTGTTTGCACTGTGATAGGTCATAGAAATTGAACAGTTAGGACAGGTTACAACCTGACCACAGCTTTTACAGCTTAAAAAAGTGTTGTAGCCTCTGCGGTTTAAGAGGATAATTGACTGCTTTTTGTTCACAAGGTTTTGTGCAATAAGCTCCTTTAAAACATAGGAATAGTTACCTGTGTTTCCTGTCATTATCTCCTCGTTCATATCCACCACAGAAACCTGTGGCAAGGTTGCCTTTCCGTATCTGCCCTTTAGAGTGACTAAGGTGTATATGCCCTTTTCTGCTGAATAATAGCTCTCAATACTTGGTGTGGCAGAGGATAAAATCAAAAGTGCATTGTGACAGCTACATCTAAACTTTGCCACATCTCTTGCGTGATACCTTGGAGTTTGCTGTGACTTATAGGAGCTTTCCTGCTCCTCGTCAAGGACGATAAGTCCGATATTTTTCAGCGGTGCAAAAACAGCGCTCCTTGTACCAAGGACGATTTTTGCCTCTCCCCTTAAAACACGCTTGTATTCGTCAAGCCTTTCACCAATGGAAAGTCCGCTGTGGAACACCGCAACATTGTCACCAAAGCGACCCATAAAAATTCTTATGAGCTGTGGTGTCAGGGAAATTTCGGGAACCATAAGGATTGTACTCTTACCCTCATTAAAACACCTTTCAATCACCTTCATAAAGACAGAGGTTTTTCCACTGCCTGTGACACCGTAAAGTAATGCACAGTTAGGTTTATCCTCCTCATACTTTGAACAAAGTGTATCGTAGGCTGACTGTTGCTCTGCGCTTAAAACAACCTCTTTTTGTTCCTGTTTTACAGCCTTTTCGCTGTAAGGTGTACGCATCACTTCGTCTTGAAAGTATTTTGCAACACCTTTTTTTACAAGAGAGTCAACAACAGACTGAGTGTAGCCTGTGTAGTAGCACACCTCTTTAACAGACGCCTTATCCACCATATGAAGTAGGTCGAAAACCTTCTCCTGCTTTGGGGTAAGCTTTAGTGAGGATGTATCAAGGTCGTCAGCTAAGGCTACCATCTTAATTGATGCGTCCTTAGTTTTTCTAAGGGCATCGTCCTCCCTTGTGACAAATCCCAGTCTGTACATACGGTTAAGGGAAGTTTCTGCCTTACTGAAAACATCAATAATGCTTTCCTTTTTTACAGGTTTTTTTGAACCTTGTAAAAATTCGTAAATTTCTCTCTCGTAATCCGAAAGGACGGAAAGTTCCTCATCTTCTCTGTGAACAGAACAGTAAAATGTTGAAATCTGGTAGTTTATCCCTGCCGGCAGCATTACCCTCACTGCATCATAGTAGGTGCAAAAGCACCTGTCGTGAATAAATCCTACTGTTTTCAGCATTTCCTCAGTAAACAAAGGCTCTTTGTCAAGGACTGAACTGATTTCCTTTAGATTTTCTTCATAGTCCTCACGAATAGTCAGTACCATACCCTGTCTTAGTCGGTTGCCCCTTCCAAAGGGAACAAGCACCCTTTGACCGGGAGAAATGTTCAAATCCTGAGGGATTTTGTAGCTGAATATCTTATCAAAATGATATACTGTTTTGTCAACAGCAATTCCTGCAATCAGGAAATTATCATTCTTCATCTTCAGGCTCAAGGATGTTGTACCTGTGATTTTTGAAGTCGTCAATAGCCAAAAGAACAGGCTTTTCGTCAGTGATTACACCCTTTTCTTCAAACTCGTAGGCAATTTGTCTTGCTCTCTTGGCAACACCCATTACAAGAGCATAACGGCTCTCCTTACCTGCCAACATATTATCTACTGAAGCTATACGCATAATAATTCTCCTTTTCTCATTACAATTAATTATTTCTTTTTTCTTTTTCTTTTTTTACAATGTTTATTATATCATCAACGGTTTTTTCAACAATGTCGTTTTCAACCACAAAGTCGTATCGTGATGTATATTCCTGCTCAACAAGGGCGGCTTTCATTCGCTTCTCTATGACCTCCTCTGTTTCGGTGCCTCTGCCACGCAGACGCTGTTCCAAAACCTCAAGGGATGGGGGAACAATAAAAATGCTCAGGCAATCGGGGCATTTTTCCATAATCTGTAAACCGCCCTGTACCTCAATTTCAAGGAACACATTATAGCCCTCATTAAGCATATCCTCCACAGCCTTTTTGGGAGTTCCATAATAATTGTCGGCATACTGTGCATACTCAAGAAATTCGTCCTTTTCTATCATCTTGAGGAACTTTTCTTTTGTAAGGAAGTAGTATTCCCTTCCGTCAACCTCGCCGGGACGAGGTTCTCTGGTGGTTGCCGACACAGAAAGCTTAAAGGTTTCTTCCCTTTTTAGCATTTCCTTCATAACTGTACCCTTGCCCACACCGGAAAATCCGGAATAGACAACAAGCAAACCTCTGTTACTCAACCTCTTGTTCACCCTCCAATCTGTTACCTATTGTTTCGGGAGATATGGCAGAAAGCACTATGTGGTCGCTGTCGGTAATAATAACAGCCTTGCATCTTCTGCCATAGGTGGCGTCGATGAGCATACTCTTCTGCTTACTCTCCTGAACAATTCTTTTTATTGGAGCAGAATCGGGACTCACAACGGAGATGATTCTGCTTGAATTAACCAAGTTTCCAAAACCAATGTTAATAAGTTTCATTGTACACCTTATTCAATATTCTGAATTTGCTCTCTGATTTTTTCAATTTCTGCCTTGATGTCAACAACCATATGGGAAAGACTGCTGTCGTTTGCCTTACTTCCAATGGTGTTTGCTTCTCTGTTCATTTCCTGAATGATGAAGTCCAGCTTTCTGCCAACCTCACCGTCACTGTCCATAAGGTTTTTCAGCTGGTCAAAGTGACTGCGTAGTCTGACTGTTTCTTCATCCACAGCAACCTTGTCGGCAAAAATTGCAACCTCTGTGATAACACGCTGTTCATCATAGTCTGCAGAGCCTAAAAGCTCCTCTATCCTTTCCTTTAGGCGAGCTTCGTACTCCTTAACCCTTTCCGGAGAACGGGACTCGATTTCGTCAACAATGGAGAGAATATGCTTTGCCCTTGACATAACATCAGCCTTCATCTTTTCACCCTCGGTTTCCCTCATTGTGATAAAGTTGTTAAGGGCGGTATCAAGCACAGGTTTTACAGCGTTCCAAACCTCTTCCTCATCCTCGGGAGCCTTATGCACCTGAAAAATATCGGAATAAGAAGAAACTGTTGACACAGAAATGTCGTCCTTTACTCCGTATTCATCGGACAGCTTTTTTAGGGCATTGATGTAGCCCCGTGCAAGACTTGGGTTGATTTTTACAATAGCCTCTGTGTCCTCCTTTTGGGATAAGGACACAAACATATCAATTTTACCCCTGCTAACCCTTTCTTTGATATATGACTTTAGCTTTTCTTCAAGAAAGCCAAAGCCCCTTGTTGTACGGCAGTTAAACTCAAAATACCTGTGGTTTACACTTTTGATTTCAACAGTAATATCCCTGCCGTCAACTGTTGCTTCGCCTCTGCCGAAGCCTGTCATTGAACGAATCATTTTAATTTAAACCTCATATTAATAATTATACCGAATAATCTTGTTTCGGTTAATCTAATTATACCAAATAATGCAAGGAAAAAAGCACTTTTGTAACCAAATTGTAATCATTATTTATGATTTGCATTTTATTTTTATTTGTGATATAATTTTTAGGCAAAAATTTAGGCAAATTTTTATAATAAAGGATGATAGAAATGTCAGGACATAATAAATGGAGTACAATTAAGCAGAAAAAGGGTAAAAACGACGCCGCAAGAGCAAAAGTATTTACCAAAATAGGCAGAGAGCTTATTGTTGCAATTCGTGACGGTGGTTCTGCTGACCCAAATGTTAACTCAAAGCTTAGGGATTGTATTGCAAAGGCTAAGGCTGCCAATGTTCCTAACGATAACATTGACAGAATCATTAAGAAAGCCGCATCCTCAAACGAGGGTGACAACTACGAGTCTGTTACATACGAGGGCTACGGTCCGTCTGGTATTGCTGTTATTGTTGAGGCACTTACAGACAACAGAAACAGAACAGCCGGTGAAGTTCGCCACTACTTTGACAAATTCGGCGGTAATATGGGAACACCGGGATGTGTTGGCTTTATGTTCTCCAAAAAGGGTGTTCTTGTAATTGAGCGTGAGGATTTAGACAAGGATGAGGACACAGTTATGGAGGACGCACTTGAAGCAGGTGCTTCTGACTTTGAGGCTGATGAGGACATCTTCACAATCTACACAGAGCCTGAGGATTTTGGCGCTATTCGTGATGATTTATCAGGAAAGGGCTATGAATTTGCATCAGCCGAGGTTGAGCAAGTACCATCAACCTACACCAAGCTTGAGGACGAAGAAACAAAGACAAAGATGCAAAAAATGCTTGATATGTTTGAGGATAACGACGACATTCAAAATGTTTGGCACAACTGGGAAATGGACTGATTTTTGTACAATTATTTATACTATACTCACAAATCAGGAACTGATATTACAAAATAAATATTACAAACGGAAAAGACAGCAGAATGAACTGCTGTCTTTTCCTTTGGAGTTTGAATATGAAAAAATCTATCAATACATACTTGTAGTCAATTTAAATCTATTTATTCCTCATTTTCAACAAGGAGTGGGAGATATTCCGCATACTTTGACTTTAGAGGTGTTTTAACATCTGCCGACTGTACCTTTTTGTTTACTGCCTCTGTTGTCTTTTTAACAGGTGCAATAGTACCTGCACCGGCAACACAACCGCCGGGACATCCCATACCCTCAAGGAGGTAGCCGTCATACTTTCCGGCCTTTGCAAGCTGGAGCATCTTGCGACATTCAGGAAGTCCCTCTGCCCTTGCTGTGAGCACTTCTCTGTCAGGGGCAATCTCCTTAATGATGTTTTCAACAGCCTTGGCAACACCACCGCTGACAGCAAATCCGTTACCGTCACCGCTGCCCTCTCTGAACGGCTCGCCGTCCTCACAATCGGAAATTTTAATTCCCTTTGCGTCAAGGATTGCACTAAATTCCTCAAAGGTCAAAACAAAATCTACATTACTGCGGATTGTTCTTCTGCGAGCCTCAAGCTTTTTGGCGGCACAAGGTCCAACAAAAACAACCTTACAGTCAGGAATTTTGTTCTTGATAAGTCTTGCGGTAAGCACCATTGGAGTAAGCGCCATTGATATGTATGGTGCAAATTCAGGAAACAGCTTTTTAGCCATAACAGACCAAGCAGGACAACAGGAGGTAGCCATAAAAGGTTGTTTTTCCGGAACTTCCTTTACAAAGTCCTCTGCCTCCTGAATTGTGCAAAGGTCAGCACCGATTGCAACCTCTACAACATCTGTAAAGCCCAGCTCCTTAAATGCTGTGCGTATTTGACCCTGTGTTACATTGCCAAACTGACCTGAAAAAGCAGGTGCTATGGCGGCATAAACAGGAGTATCGCTCTTTAGCGCTGTAATTGTTTGGAAAATCTGGCTCTTGTCAATGATAGCGCCGAAAGGACAGTTAACAAGGCACATACCACAGGATACGCACTTGTCGTGGTCAATTTCGGCTCTGCCAAATTCGTCAGTCTTAATTGCATTCATTCCGCATACCTTTGCACAGGGGCGCTCGTGACGGACAATGGCGTGATATTCGCAAACATTGATACATCTGCCACACTTAACGCAAAGGTCCTCGTCAATATGGGAACGGCCGTCAACGATGGAAACAGCCTTTTTAGGGCAAATTTCCACACAAGGGTGTTCAAGACAATTTTGACACGCATCAGTTACAAAAATCCTTTTTTCTGCACACTTGTTACAGGCAAATTTGATTATATCAATGAGGGGTGGCTCATAATACTTTTCGTTAAAAAGCTCCTCCTCTATTCCCTCTGTAATGGGTGAAAATTCATTGTAATCACGAAGAGGAAAGCCCATTGCAGCTCTAAGTCTTTCGGCTACAACAGCTCTTTCAACAAAAACGCTGTCACGATAATGGGCAATTTCACCTTTGATTATCTTGTAGGGCAAGCTTTGAAACTTTTTTGCATCCCAACCTTCAAATGCAAGCTTTGCAATCTCGGTAAATATCTTTTTTCTTATTCTTGATTTTGATGTCTTAACTCCACGCATACTTTGTCCAACCTTCAATTATTATAATGTTCTCTTTAGTGATATTATACAATGCCAAGGAAAATCAGTCAAGTAAAATGTAAATATATGTATAATAAATAAAAGGTAAAAAATAAGGGCAACCCAATAGGTCGCCCTTGACTTTTATTTATCAGTCGCTTGTGTATGGGAGAAGTGCAAGATGTCTTGCTCTCTTGATTGCTACTGTAAGCTCTCTCTGGTGAGCTGCACAAGTACCTGTTACTCGTCTTGGAAGAATCTTTGCTCTTTCAGACATATAACGACGGAGTCTTGCGATATCCTTGTAGTCAATCTTTTCTACCTTATCTACACAAAAGCCACAAACTTTTCTGCGTGACTTTCTGCCACGATTTGGTCTATCTGCCATTGTAGTTAATCTCCTTTGCAATAATTTAGGGCAAAGCCCTACTGATTATGCTAAATCAGAATGGTAAATCATCATCCATAGGCACTTCTTCAAAATCGGAGTTTTGTCCGTTTGAATAGCTTGTCTGCTGTTCCTGTACAGGAGCCTGTTGGTAAACAGGCTGTTGATTGTTAGCAGGAGCATAGCTGTTGTAACCGGAATTACTCTGGTCACGACGTTCGCCTGTAAATGAAACGTTATCTGCTACAACCTCTGTTACATAGCGGTTTGTGCCATCCTTAGCCTGATAGGTTCTTGTCTGAAGCTGACCTTCGATTGCAATCATTGAGCCTTTGCCGAAGTAACGACAAACAAACTCAGCCTGCTGACGCCAGCAAACAATATTGATAAAGTCAGTTTGACGCTGTTCGCCCTGCTTTACATAATTCCTATCCACGGCAACAGTAAAAGATGTAACTGAAATACCGCTGGCTGTTCTCTTTAATTCAAGGTCAGCTGTAATGCGACCCATAAGTATAACTCTGTTTAACATAGTAAAAATCCTTTCACATTCGGCAAAAACTGCCTACTTCTTAATTATTCGATTAGTCCTCTTTCTTAATGATTAGTGAGCGAAGAACGCCGTCAGTAATCTTGTAGATTCTGTCGAGCTCTGCAGGGAATTCTGCAGTTGATTCAAAGTTGATAAGCACATAGTAGCCTTCTGCTTCCTTGTTGATAAGGTATGCAAGCTTACGCTTACCCCATTCATCAACTTCCTGCAGTGTGGCGTGCTTTTCAATTAATGCTTTGAACTTTTCAATAGTGCTTTGAATACCCTCTTCGCCAAGCTTCATAGAAAGCACCATAACTGTTTCGTACTTTGCAGTAACTGCTGCCATTTTCTGCACCTCCTTCTGGACATATTGGCGTACATTAACCTGCACGCAAGGATTGTGTGGCATACGCACACACCTATGTATTATAGCAGAAATTTCAAAATTGTCAACACTTTACAGCTCATTTTTAGGCTCCTTCGGTTGTTTTTCTTTATTGGTGAATTTCAAAACTCTTTGGTTGCACTAAGTAAACACTAAATTAATTAATTTACACATCTTATAGTCATATTTTCCGTACCTAATCACTATTACTTATGAAACACAAACAAATACTCGTGTGCGATGATTAAAAAGTTATATTTCATACTGTTTGTTTTCCAAAATCCTGTTGCTTTGCAATTATGTTGTTCTTTGATTATGATTTCCTTTAGTTTAAAACCTGTGTCTTGAAAGATTTTCATTACATCAAAACTCATAGGAATCATATGCCCTTTTTGTCTTGTATCCCCCATAAGCACAGCACAAAATTTATCGTTTTTCAAAACTCGGTAGCTTTCATCAGCCACCTTTTTCATCTCTTCAAGAAACTGCGGAACTTTCAGGTGTGACAAATCTTCAGGTATATCTTCGCTGTATTCAATAATATTTGCATAGGGAAGATC
>JBJEOZ010000217.1:0-4024 GCA_051880975.1 Ruminococcus sp. | reverse complement strand
GATGAACATTATCCTCTGCTTTCCTATATCCATACATGGCACAATGGGCATTATATTCACCCTTTTCAGCCATCCGCCTCCAAGCAATCTTCTGTTTCTTGGAAAACTCTCTGCTGTAAAAGTCATAAATCATATTTTTGAATGCTACGTCCAGACCTCCTGTTGTACCCTCAAAGTCTTTACTGTCATAGTTATCATTCACGGATATGAACCTTACACCGAGGAACGGGAAATACTGTTCCAGATAATCCCCCAGCTCCACATAATTTCTGCCGAACCGGGAAAAGTCCTTTACAATAATACAATTTACTTTTCCTGCCTTTGCAAGCTCTATCAGTTCTGTAAACTCCGGTCTGCTGTCGAAATGAACACCCGAATATCCATCATCACATTTCTCAATGACTTTGCAATCTGCAAATTCCTCATGATTCTTTATGAAGTCCCATAGCAATGCTCTCTGATTGGTAATACTGTTGCTCTCTGCCTTATCAGAACGAAGGGATACATCACGATCCTCCTGTGATAAGCGGATATACAAAGCAATTACATATTCGCTGCCATAGATAACTTTGTTCTCACCCTGCATATCTCGTCCCTCCTTTCCTTAACCACCTGAGTCAACTCCTCAAGCTCGTCTTTGAAACGGAAACATATCTCTAACCTCTCATCACTATACACAAGTACCTTACTGATAAAGGATTGGATAATGTCCTCTGTTAAGTTGTCAAAGTTCTTGTACTTTTCCACCAATGACTCCAGCTTACTGGTTTCCTTGCAGCCTTTCTCATATCGTCTTTGCATTTCCTGCAATTCAGCGATTTTCTGTTTCTCAGCCTCAGCTTCCTTCAGATATTTTTCCTTTGCATACAGATAATCACTTTCACTAAGTATTCCGTCTGCATAATCATTGTAAAGGGAGCCTGCTCTGTTCTCCGCCCTGTTTTTTCTCTTGCAAGCCTCAAGGATTTCCCTCTGATAACCTTCATTGATCTGTCTTGCCTGCTGGGTACGGTTTAACTGTTCAAGAGCCTTTTTACTGTCTAAGAACAGCTTAATGTGAAGGCGGATGGCTTCCTCTACTGCCTGTTCGACATCCTTTTTGTTCAGACGTTTTCTGGTGCAGCCTTTTTCTTTCAATGTTTGATAGGTCTGGCAGATGTATTTGTAATAAACCCTCGGTGGATTGAGCTTTACTCCGCTTCTATCCCGCCAAAGAGACATATTCTTGCCGCAATCTGCACAAACCAGAACTCCTTTTAACAAATTCGGCTCTTTGGAAATACTGTCATGCTTACCGTAATTGCTATGGAATTTCTCTCTGAACTGCTGTCGCTGTTCATTGATTTTCTCGAAAACTTCTCTTTCAACAATCGCCTCATGAGTATTTTTTACATAAATCCTTTCTTCCGCAGGCATTACGGTTGGTTTCATACCCTTGTATAATGCAGTTCTTACAATACCCTGTTCCATATCTCCGATATACACCGGATTTTCCAAAACCCTTGCCAATGTGCTGACCGTCCATAAGCCTGACTTTGAGCGTTCTGATTTAACCCAGCCTTTCAGATACTTATATCTGGTCGGACATGGGATACCATAGTCATTTAACCGCCTGACAATGGTTGTAAGACTTTCACCATCCGCTCTCCAATGAAAAATATTCCATACAATCTCCCTTACATCTTCATCCACAATCAGCTTGTTATGATCTGCCGGGGATTTCATATATCCATACGGAGCTGACATTCCGATAAATTTCCCCTGCTTTTGCTTAATGAGAAATGCGGAACTGACCTTTCGGGAAAGGTCTTTTGCATAAATATCGTTAATCAGGTTCTTTAACGGAACAATCAAGCCATCTTCCGTAAGGTTTGGACAACTGCTGTCATAGCCGTCAGTAATGGCAATAAACCGTACTCCAAAGAATGGGAATATCTTTTCAAGATAATCTCCTGCTTCCAGATAATTTCTGCCAAGCCGGGATAAATCTTTTACAATAATACAATCAATTTTTCCGGCTCGCATATCTGCAATCATACGGTTAAAATCAGGTCTGTCGAACTTTGTTCCGGTAACACCGTCATCATAATACTCACCAACCACTTGAAGATATGGTTTGTCCTTTACATACTCCCTCAGAAGATAAAGCTGGTTTTCAATGGTTGTTCCCTCAGCCCTGCAATGTTCATCCGCAGACAATCTGGCATATAAGACTGTACGAAATACTTTGCTGTCCGGTGTGGAAACCGGAGCCTGTGCCTGTGAAATGGTGGTCTGTTTTCTACTCTTTCTAGCCATTTACACCACCATCCCTTCCACATAGTTTTTGCAGGCAGGATTTGCAAATGCAATTAAGCTGCTTTGCCTCTCTGTTTCCTCCTGAAAGTTAAAAACAACCTCAATTCTGTCTTTGTCATATACCCGAACCTGCTTAACAAGAGCAATGACCGCCGCCCTGTCCAGTTCTGTGATATTTTCAAATCTCTTGAAAGCTTTTATCCATTCCTGTCTGCTTCCTTTGTTATTTTTCAGCAGTTCTACTTCATGCTGATAGGAACTGATTGCTCTTTCAGAAATGGCAACCTGATAACTGTACTCCTCTTTCATCTGTACATATTCCTGTTTTGTTAAAATACCGTCTTTGAAATCTTCGTACAGATTCAGCTTTCTAGCCTCAATTTTGGCTTTATTCTCCTTTTCCCTCCTTATCCGTTCCTCGTATTTCTCAATTCCTGCCTGCTTCCATTGCAGCTCATCAATCATTTTCAAGGCATTCTTCACACCAAGCATTTCTTTTACATGAAGCTGGATGGCTTTCAATACCGCATCCATCAATTCAGCTTCGCTGATCCGGTGCGGGGAACATTGATTTTTATTCTTTTTGTTGGTCGAGCAGACATAATAAACATACTGCTTACCATTTGCCGGAACCGTCTTACGCACCATGCTGTCAAGACAATCCCCACAGACCAGAACACCGGATAAAGGATAAACCTTGTTCTCTCCGGGAGAGCATCTGGTGTCCAGTTTCAACAATTCCTGCACTAAGTCAAAATCCCGTCTGTTAATAACAGCCTCATGATTATTCTCAATGCGAACCCATTGATTTTCGGGTTTCGTCACTCTTGTCTTTACCTTATAGTTAGGTGTTGTCTGTCTACCCTGTATCAGAACCCCCGTATAAATCTCATTTTTCAGAATACGGGTAACAGAAACATAATTCCATTTTGGTGCCTCCCCCATATCAAAGGAAGTTTTCAAATGTATCCCGATACTGTTCTTGTAAGCAAGTGGAGCTAAAACTCCGTTTTCATTCAGAATATCCGCTATGGTCTGCTGGCTCATGCCAAGCAGCTTCATTCTGAAAATGTCCTTTACAACCTCGGCTGCATATTCGTCTACAACGATTTTATTCTTATTTTCAAAGGACTTCTGATAACCATATGTGACAAACGCACCGATGTAATCTCCCCTTTTTCTTTTTACTTCCAGATTACTTCTAATCTTGATGGAAATATCCCTGCTGTACGCATCATTTATCAGGTTCTTGAAAGGGACAATCATTTCAGTACCGTTATTGTTCTCCAGACTGTCAAAACAGTCCGTAACTGCAATGAAACGAACTCCCATCATAGGGAAAATCTTTTCAATATACCTTCCTGCCTCGATATAATTTCTGCCGAAACGTGACAAGTCCTTTACAATGACACAATCAACCTCGCCAGCCTTTATATCCTCTAACATCTGTTGGAAACTCGGACGATCAAAGTTTACACCGCTGTATCCATCATCCACTCTTATCGAATGAATATGGATTTCCGGGTGCTTACCCACAAAGTCCATGATTAAATCTTTTTGATTTGAGATACTGTTACTTTCCAGTCTGCTACCTTCAGCAACATCGCCATCTTCCTTTGATAATCGTAAGTAGATGGCTGCATGAAAAATTTTAGAAGTGTTCGCCTTCATCCTGCATCGCTCCATTCTTATGATTTTCAAATTAAGATTGCCCTATCTTAATAAC
>JBJEOZ010000216.1:0-4029 GCA_051880975.1 Ruminococcus sp. | reverse complement strand
GAGTAAGCAAAATATAAACTCCTACCATAATGTTGTCCTTCATAGTTCTTTTCTTTTTTACCACCTGTTCGCAAAATCCGTCCATTTTTATCTCTCCTTTTAGGTTTTAGCAACACATTATAATACACAGCTATAATAACACAGCAAAAGAAAAATTACAACCGACAAACACACTTAAGCAAATTTAAAAACACATATTTAAAGAATTCCCTTGCATTTTATAAACACAAATGATAAAATGTTTAAGCAAGATAACACAGTGATAAAGGAAGTAGTCTTACTGTTGACTTTAAAAGAGATTTTTGCCTTGGCTGAAAGCAAAAAATTGTCTTTGTTTGATGAAGTTCCCTTTTGAGTGGCAGTGCTGAAACATTTGTATAAGTAGGTGCTGACGGTGGTCACCGTTATATGACAACAGAGTGTTTGCTCAGTGCAAAAAATTGGGTGGTACCACGGATATTATTCGTCCCAGAGGTTTTCTCCGGGGCTTTTTTATTTTTATGGAGGTAAAAATGGACGAAAAAATTACAAGACTTAAAGAAGAACTTGCAAAAGAGCTTTCCAACATCCAAAGCCTTGCCGACCTTGACAAGATAAGGGTTGCTTACCTTGGTAAAAAGGGCAGTGTTACAGGGCTTTTAAAGGGTATGAAGGAGCTTTCTCACGAAGAGAAAAAGGAGTTTGGTCAAAAGGTAAATCAGCTAAAGGGCAATGTTGCCAAGGCTATTGAAGAAAAGACCGAAGAGCTTAGAGAAAAGGAAATTCAGGCTGAAATTAACGCAATGCCAAAGATAGACATTACAACACCTGTTGACTTGTCAAGGGGTTCTTACCACCCTATCACCCTTGTACAAAGACAGTGTGAGGAAATTTTCCGTTCAATGGGCTTTACCGTTGAGGATTATTCCGAGGTTGTAACCGACTACGAATGCTTTGAATCCCTAAACATTCCAAAGCATCACCCTGCAAGGGATATGCAGGACACCTACTACCTTGAAAACGGACAGCTTTTGAAGTCACAGACTTCTGCGGCTCAAAATGCTATCCTTAAAAAGTACGGTAAAAACCTGATTGAAAATGATGTTCCAATCAAGGCTATCTTCCCCGGAAGATGCTTTAGAAACGAGGCAACAGACGCCTGTCACGAAAACACCTTCTTCCAGATGGAGGGTGTTATGGTTGACAAGGACATCAGTATTTCAAACCTTATCTACTTTATGAAAACTATGCTTTCAGAGGTTTTCCAAAAGGACATCAAGGTAAGGCTCCGCCCCGGATTTTTCCCATTTGTTGAACCCGGCTTTGAGCTTGACATAAGCTGTCTTATCTGTGGCGGTGAGGGCTGTGCATCCTGTAAGCACAGCGGTTGGCTTGAACTTTGCCCCTGCGGTATGATTCACCCTGAGGTACTTAAAGAGGGCGGAATTGACCCTGAAAAATACACAGGCTTTGCATTCGGTCTTGGTCTTACAAGACTTGCAATGATGAAGTACGGAATTAAGGACATTAGAGATTTAAACAGCGGTAATCTGAAGGCTTTGGCACAGTTTACCGACGATAAGTAAGAGGGGGTAATATAAATGTTTTTATCAATGAACTGGATTGAGGACTTTGTTGACCTTAGCGGTCTTGACAAGGTTGAGCTTATTCACCGTTTTTCCCTCTCAACAGCAGAGGTAGAAAACGAAATTTTCTTCAAAGGCTCCGATTTAAGTGGTGTGGTTGTTGCCGAAATTAAGTCGGTGGAAAATCACCCTGACTCCAAAAAGCTTCACCTGTTAAAGGTTGATGCAGGTGAAGATGAACTCACTGATGTTGTGTGCGGTGCTCCAAATGTTCGTGTCGGTATGAAAACAGCCTTTGCAAAGGTGGGGGCAAAAATCGGCGAAATCACTATTGCACCAAGACCGCTTGCAGGTTATGTGTCACACGGAATGTGCTGTTCCGAGGCTGAAATCGGCATAAGTGACGACAACTCAGGCATTATGGAAATCACAGACGATATTCCAAACGGCACAGACATCAAAGATGCTTATGCTGTTGACGATATTATCTTTGAGGTTGACAACAAGTCGCTTACAAACCGTCCCGACCTTTGGGGACACTATGGAATTGCCAGGGAATTTGCCTCCCTTGCAGGAAGAGAGCTTCGTCCTATTGACACAGACGACCTAAATGCATACAACAATCTGCCAAGGATTGATATGAAAATCGAGGATTCTCTTTGCCAAAGGTACTCCTGTTTGCAGGTTGAGAATATCAAAAGGAACATCAGTCCTGTTGATATGAGAATCAGGCTTTACTACTGCGGAATGAGGAGCATAAACTTCCTTGCCGACCTTACAAACTACCTTATGCTTGAAATGGGTCAGCCAATGCACGCATTTGACTCACGAAAGGTTGAAAAAATCAGGATTAAGAGGTTCGACACTCCATTCACCTTCCAAACACTTGACGGTGTGGAGAGGAATATTGACGAAAATACTCTGATGATTTGCAACGACAACACACCTGTTGCAATCGCAGGTATTATGGGCGGTTTGGACTCTGAAATTGTGGAGGACACCACAACACTTACCCTTGAATCTGCAACCTTTGACCCTGTTTCTATCCGTAAGTCCACAGTAAGACTTTCTCACAGAACAGACGCATCTATGAGGTACGAAAAGTCACTTGACCCTGAAATGACTGTTACCGCTATCGGCAGATTTGTAAAACTGCTGAAAACATATGACAGCGACATCAAGGTTGTTTCATCCCTAACTGACGAATACGCCTATCATTACGACAAGGTTACTTTAGACTTTGACAAAAGCTTTGTTGACAGATACACAGGAATTGAGATTGACAACGACACCATTGTTAAAACTCTTACCTCACTGGGCTTTGGTGTAAACCTTGAAAATGACAAATTCTCTGTTACTGTTCCGTCTTGGAGAGCCACAAAGGATGTTACAATCAAGGCTGACATAATTGAAGAAATCACAAGAATTTACGGGTATGACAACTTTGACATCAACACAACCCGTTCCCCACTCTACCCTGTCAGAATGGACAAGGTTAAGAGTGATGAAGAGAAGATAAAAGATATTCTTGTAAAGAAATATAATCTTCACGAGGTACACTCCTATATTTGGGCATATAATGACGAGTTAAAGACCCTGGGAATCCCTGTTGAAGAAAATGTAAGACTTGCAAATGCCACAAACCCGAATATTGAAACCATCAGAAAATCAATAATTCCAACACAGCTTTGTCAGGTAAAGGCAAACACAGGCTACTCCCCTGACTTTGGTATTTTTGAAATCGGCAGAGTTGTTGACGGTACAGACAGCCAAAACAAGTGTGTTGAAAAGAAGAATTTGGCAATTACACTTTTCAGCAAAACAAAGGACATCAAGGATCTGTACACTTATCTTCGTGACATCCTTGCAACCTTTACAGACGACCTAAAGCACAGGGAGCTTTCCTTTGAGGTTACTGCTCCTACTCACCCCTACGAGCACCCTGTAAACCTTAATAAGGTTATCCTTGACGGTGAAAGCCTTGGTGTAATGGGCGTTGTTCATCCCTCTGTGGGCAAGAAAATTGACAAGAAGGCAAACATTGTCTTTGCAGAAATCGACATTGAAAAGTTTGCCTCAGTTAAAAATGCAAGTATCCTCTACAACGAGCCTTCAAAATTCCCACCAATGACATATGACCTTAGCCTTGAGCTTAAGGAGGGAGTATTCTTCTCCTCACTTAAGGAATGTTGGAATGGTCTTGGAAGTGACATTCTTAAGAACACAAAGATTGTTGACACCTACGACACAGAGGAAATTCACAGTATGACTGTAAGATTTGAATTTTCCTCCAACGAAAGGACTCTTTCATCAGCAGAGGTTCAGGAGATTATGGACAAAATCATAGCAAACCTCAAGGAAATCGGAGTTAACTTAAGAGGATAATTTTTATGAGGCTACTACATATTGTGGTAGCCTCAAACAGCTTAAGAGTACTTTATTTTGTGATTTACAGGTTTATTTA
>JBJEOZ010000215.1:0-4067 GCA_051880975.1 Ruminococcus sp. | reverse complement strand
GGAAAGTTCCCCTATCCCCCTAATCACCAATGTAAAATCAGGATATGACGCACTTGACAAAAGGGGCAAAGAAATACTGGACATAGAGCTACTTGCCACAAGACTATGGTCACTGGCAAGCGACAATAACACAATAATAAACGACTTCACCCAGCCGATTATTAAGGGATAGTTTTTAGTTTTTAGTTTTTAGTTTTTTAGTTTTGAGTTTGGAGTTTGGAGTTTGGAGTTACTCACCCTGTCATTCCGAGGGAGCAAAGCGACCGAGGAATCTGAAAGGATAGCAGTAGTGCATTAGCCGACACTAAAAGGTTATATGAAATTATTGGCTTAACAAAGGCTCCATCGGATGAGGGAGCTGTCGGCTCTGCCGACTGAGGGAGCGAAAAAGTAGTCAATATATCTTTCTTTGTCTTTAGATAACAAGGTTTGAGTCAGAACAACAACCCCCACTATCCTCTAAAGACAAAAAGAGCAAAAGAGAACACTTTTTCCCTCCTTCCACCGCAAGCGGTCCCCCTCCCCCGTCTGGTGGAGGCTGTCTGTCAGCCAAAAACAATTTTCCATTTTCCATTTTCAATTTTCCACTTTCCAAAAGAAAAGCACCCCAATCACAATGAAAGGGGTGCTATGTAGTTTCAATCTGTTATCACTTAAGAAAAGGAAGTGAACGAACGATTGGAGCCTCAACAGACTTGTTAGAGCAGGTCTGGAAAAAGCATATGATGCTGACAACCTCAAGGATAACTGCACAAACAGCACCTGCAACAGGTACAATACAAGTCCAGCACAAAAGTACTGTAAGGATTGATACAAGTGTAGATGTGATAGTAATCTTAAGGGCTTGCTTGATGTGGAAAGAAAGGTACGGTGAATTTACCGAGCTTCTTGCAAGCAGTGCAACAATAATGCCTAAAATACCTGTTAAGTAGCAAAGAATTGCAAAAATCTTGTTGTCGTGTACATCATTTGGGTCAAACTCTGCTGTATGGTCATAAACGTTTACAGCAGGAGCAGGATTGTACTGAGGTGGAACAGGATTTCCCTGTGGTGGCACCTGATTGCCCTGATTAACACTCTGTCCGCAGTTTGGGCAAAAAACTGCACCGTTTTCTAACTGATGTCCGCAGTTATTACAAACCATTATTAATTCCTCCAATAGTTTATTTTTCAAAGATATATAAATATATATTCTCTACCTACAAATTATATCACAAAAATATGGAAATAAAAAGGGTATTTTCTATAAAATCAAAATTTCATCAAAAATTCATCAATTTTCAACAAATAGACCACTACCCTATCATTGAAATAATACACTTTTTATAATATAATCACTTGGGTGATATTTTATGATATACGATAACATAGTCAAAGGAAAATTCATCAGCAGACCAAACAGATTTATTGCAAATGTTGAAATTATGGGCAAAAAAGAAGTTGTCCATGTGAAAAATACAGGCAGATGCAAGGAGCTTTTAACAGCCGGTGCAACTGTGTTTTGTGAGAAAAGCAACAACCCAAACCGCAAGACAAAGTACGACCTAATCTCCGTTTATAAGGGCGAAAGGCTGATAAATATGGACAGCCAAGCCCCAAACAAGGTGTTTGAGGAATATTTACAGTCGGGAAAATGCTACAAGGATTTAACCTACATAAAGGGTGAATACACCTACGGCGACTCACGAATTGACTTTTACTGCGAAAGCGAAAAGGAAAAATTCCTCATAGAAGTAAAGGGTGTTACCCTTGAAAATGAGGGTGTTGTAATGTTCCCCGACGCACCCACAATAAGGGGAATTAAGCACATTGACGAGCTGATTAAGGCAAAGGAAACCGGCTACCGAACAGCCGTTGCATTCGTCATTCAAATGGACAACATAAAATATTTCACCCCAAACAAAGCAACCCACAAGGACTTTGCAGACGCCCTAAAAAGGGCAGAAAAAGCAGGAGTAGAAATCCTCTGCCTTGACTGCATTGTGACAGAAAACACACTAAAAATAAACGACAAAGTAGAATACATACTGTAAGGAGAACATTATGCTAAACATAGGAGCACATTTATCAATATCAAAGGGCTTTTTAGCCTGTGGCAAGGAGGCTGTTTCAATAGGTGCAAACACATTCCAGTTTTTCACAAGAAATCCCCGTGGAGGAAAGGCAAAGGAAATTGACAAAAAGGACACAGACGCACTAATCGAATATATGAAGGAGCACAACTTCTCAAAAATCCTCGCCCACGCCCCCTACACACTAAACCCCTGCTCAGGAACGGAAAAAACAAGGGAATTTGCCCTTGAAACAATGAAGGACGACCTAAGAAGAATGGAATATCTACCAAACAACCTGTACAATTTCCACCCCGGAAGTCACGTGGGACAAGGCGCTGAAAAGGGCATTGAGCTTATCACAAAACAGCTAAACACAGTACTTTTCCCCGAAATGACCACAACGGTTTTACTTGAAACCATGGCGGGAAAAGGAAGTGAAGTAGGCAAAACCTTTGAGGAGCTAAGGAGCATTATTGACGGAGTTGACCTTAAGGAAAAGTTAGGAGTCTGCCTTGACACCTGCCATGTATTTGACGGTGGCTACGACATCAAGGAAAACCTTGAAGAAGTCCTTGAGGAGTTCGACAAAATAATCGGCATAAAAAGGCTAAAGGCAATCCACCTAAACGACAGCAAAAACTACCTGGGTTGCCACAAGGACAGACACGAAAAAATCGGCAAAGGCGCAATAGGACTTGAAGCGATGGTAAAAATAATTAACCATAAAGATTTAAAAGACCTGCCATTCTTCCTGGAAACCCCCAACGACATAGACGGCTACGCAGAAGAAATCAAACTTCTCAGAGAGAATTATAAATATTGAGATAAAGAAATCCCCAAGCATCCCCAAAAAAACCGCCAAACTGAACCTTAATCAAACAAAACAAAACTTTTTGTTGACAAAACCTGAATAGTTGTGTATAATAACTAACGCAGTGGCAATTGAAAATTGAAAATGGAAAGTTGAAAATTGGTGTTCTTATGAATAATATCATCGAAACAAAAAGTTTCAACTTTGCTGTACGAATAGTAAAACTTTATAAATTTTTGTGTAATCAAAAGAATGAGTTTACTCTTTCAAAGCAATTACTTCGGTCGGGCACAAGTATAGGTGCAAATGTTGCCGAAGCACAACAGGCACAAAGTAAAGCTGATTTTGTTGCTAAAATAAATATAGCACTAAAAGAAGCATCAGAAACAAAGTATTGGATTAAGTTATTACAAGCTACTGATTATCTATCAACAGACGAAACAACATCAATCTTAACTGATTGCGTGGAAATTGAAAAAATTTTGGTTTCTATTATTAAAACTTCAAGGAAACAATAATTTTACATTTTCAATTTTCCACTTTCAATTAAATAAATGCGGGTGTGGCGGAATTGGCAGACGCGCTAGATTTAGGTTCTAGTGTCAACCGATGTGCAGGTTCAAGTCCTGTCACCCGCACCAAAAGAGGCTCAGTTCGTATGAACTTGAGCCTTTTCTTTATACCCCAGAAACCGCATCACAAAGCCATTTTTTAATTTTCAAGCATGTTCAGTATATTTCCAAATATCCTTCAAATTGCACCATTTTCACCCATCATTTGCACCAAACTGCACCAAAACTGCACCAGGATTTGCACCGAAATTTACTACATACAAGAAAAATATAGAAGAATTAGTTTTAGAAGTAGCTCTAAATTGATAATTTAAAAACATACTCCCCATCACTTAAGAAAATGCAGTGATGGGGAGTATTCTTATTCTTTAACAAAATCAATATTTTCCGACTTGCAAGTCCAAAACTTTATAAATTATTATAGTTTTCGACAATAATAACCGAAATTATTGAAATTAATAACTTCTCTCTCACAAACAAAAGGCAGGAATTATTTTTGAAGTCCATATATTCTTAATAATGTGCAATCAATTAAAAACAAAAACTATCCCGGCAACCAACATTACAAGTCCTATGATTACGCACAAAACAGGTGCCAGAAAAGTAGAGTCGTTTTCATCATTTCTATTA
>JBJEOZ010000214.1:0-4076 GCA_051880975.1 Ruminococcus sp. | reverse complement strand
TCGGTCGGTTACTAAGGATAAGCAAAAACGGAATTTTGGCGCTGATACTATGCCTTATTGGTGGTTTCCCTGTTGGAGCTAAAACCGTAAGCACTCTGTACAGGGAAAAGAAAATTTCATATGATGAGGCAAAAAAGCTTTGCTACTGCTGTGTTGGGGCAGGTCCCGGATTTATGATTACATTTGTGGGACAGGGAATTTTTCACAGCAAGGCTCTTGGAATTATGCTGTTTATTTCTAATATGTTTGGGGTGCTTTTTACATTTTTTATTCAGCGTAAAAAAACCTTTGACTGTACTGAACTAAGCGGTAGTTTACCTAAAAAGAGCATTGGTGAAGCCCTTGTGACCTCCACAGAGGGTGCAGTTAAGGCAACACTTTCTATGTGCGGTTTTGTTGTGCTGTTCATTGTGATAAACAACCTGTTAACCCTTGTTCCCTTTTGGAACGGATATTTAGCGTCAATGCTTGAAATCACAGGCGGAATGATTAACTATGCAGGTGATATGAGATTTGAATTTGTGGGTGCGTTAATAGGCTTTGGCGGAATTTGCGTACATTTTCAGATTTTTGCAATAGTGAAGGATATAAGGATAAATAAAGCATACTTCGTAATGATGAGGGCATTACAGGGTGTGTTCTCAGGACTCACCCTCCATATTCTCCTAAGGATTTTTCCCGTTGCACAGGAAACCTTTGGGAATATGGATAGTCCTCCCCATCCGGCAGTTTACTCAACACTTTGGGGAGCAGGTGCAGTCATCATACTTTCAGTAATATTTTTATTGTCAATCAAGCAAAATCACAAAAACAAGCAGGAGGTTAATTTATGTGCGGAATAGCAGGATGGTTTGACAGGAGCATTGATTTTTCACAGAAAAGGGAGGTACTAAACAGAATTTCCTCAACCTTGGAAAAAAGAGGGCCTGACGAAAACGGGATGTACATCACAAGGGATGTTGCCCTTATTCACAGGAGGCTGGTGGTAATAGACAGAGAAAACGGAACTCAGCCAATGACAATGCAATTCAGGGACAAAAAGTACACCATTGTGTATAACGGAGAGCTGTACAACACAGACGAGGTCAGGTCTATGCTAAGTGCAAAGGGGTACAAATTCCGTGGCAGAAGTGACACAGAGGTTGTGCTGAAAGCCTACATACATTGGGGCAAAAAATGTGCCGAAAAGCTAAACGGCATCTTTGCCTTTGCGGTATATGAGATGAACACAAAGCAACTTTTTCTTTGCAGGGACAGAATCGGTGTAAAGCCACTGTTCTTTCACCAGTACAAAACAGGTATAGTTTTTTCCTCGGAGATAAAATCTATTTTGGCAACCGGAATTGTAAAGCCTACGGTGGACGAACAGGGACTTTACGAAATATTCTTTATGGGGCCGGCAAGAACTCCCGGTTGCGGTGTATTTAAGGACATTGAGGAGCTCTGTCCCGGCGAAATGGCAACCTACAAAAACGGACGACTTCACAGGGAATATTACTTCAAGCTGGAGGCTCGTGAGCATAGCGACAACTTGGAACAAACTATTGAAAAGACAAGATACCTAATTACAGACTCAATAAAAAGACAGCTTGTGTCGGATATGCCGGTTTGCTTTTTCCTTTCGGGAGGGCTTGACAGCTCAATAATTTCAAAGGTTGCATCCCTTCATTACAGAGAGAAAAACAGGGGCAGAATTCACACCTACTCCGTTGAATACGAAAACAACAGCAAGTATTTTCAGAAGAGCCTTTTCCAGCCAAACAGGGATGACGACTTCATAAAAATTATGGTGAAGAACACCCACAGCATACATCACGAGGTGATACTGAACCACCAAAGCTTAGCTGACGCTTTGTATGATGCAACTGTTGCAAGGGATTTGCCGGGAATGGCAGACATAGACTCTTCCCTCTTGCTGTTTTGCAAAAAAATCAAGCAGGATTACACCGTTGCACTTTCAGGTGAATGTGCAGACGAATTGTTTGGGGGATACCCTTGGTATCACAACAAAAACATACTGTTTGAACAGTGTTTCCCTTGGTCAAAGGATCAGACCATCAGGAGAAAAATCTTAAAGGACGGAATACTTAAGGGCGGTGAGGAGTATGTTCACGAAAGGTACTATCAAACCTGCAAACGCACCGACAAGCTGAGGAGTGACACAAAGGTAAGCGGAAGAATGAGGGAAATGTTTGTGCTTAACTTCTACTACTTTATGCAATGCCTACTTGACCGCAAGGACAGAATGAGTATGTACAGCGGTCTTGAGGTGAGAGTACCTTTCTGCGATTACCGCATTGTGGAATACGCCTATAATATGCCTTGGGAGATGAAGGCATTTGACGGTCGTGAAAAGGGCATTGTGCGTAAGGCTTTTGAGGATATTCTTCCGGAAAGTATTTGCTGGAGAAAGAAAAGTCCTTACCCGAAAACCCACAACCCTGTGTATATGAAAATCGTAAGCAACAAGGTGCTTGACATACTTAACCAAAAGGACAGCGTGTTTGGTCAGCTACTTAACAGAGAGGGCATAATGGACATTATGGAGCATCCCGACGAGATTGAAACACCATGGTACGGTCAGCTTATGAGAGCACCGCAGATTATGGCTTACATAATTGAGATGGAGCACTGGTTCAGGAAATACAATGTGGAAATTGATATGTAATTATTCTTATAACGAAATAACCTTGCATAAAAAATCACCCCTATGGAATTAACCATAGGGGTAATTGTGCATTAACTATAAATCCTAAAATAAGTAAATGTAAATCAGCCGTTGTAGTTGCTCCAACCACCGTTTTGATAAATCTTTCCGTAACCCTCAATGTTGAGGTTTCCTGTTTGTGAGCCTCCGTTGTTATTGAAAATAATATAGGTTGCATCTGTTGGAACTTCTACTCTATAAACATTGTTTCCGATGTTTTCCATTGCTACTCCCGGCCAAGTGGTCATTCCTGTATTATTGTCATTCCAGTAGTATGCATATGGTGTCCAGTTATCTGTATTTTTAAAGTACAGATAGTTTTTGTTTGGAGCAGTTGTTGTAGGCTGTGTATATGTAACTGTTGTGGTGCTTTGGTATGTTGTTGTTTGAGAAGCAGTAGTCTGTCCGATATAGAATACGGAACCTGCAGGGAAACTGCTCAATTTACCTACAACATACTTTTGAACCATTGTTGCGTCACTGATATCTATATATCCGTCGGCATTTACATCTGCGGCACGCTTTTTAATTTCATTAAAGGTAATGTAACTGCTGACGAATTTTTGGATTGCGGAAACATCACGGATGTCAATTTTTTTGTCAAGGTTCACATCACCATACGAATATTCTTCTCCCACTGTTGTTGGGTTAGTCTGTGAAACAGTAGTGTATGTTGTTGGTTTTGTTGCACTTGTTGTAACTATTGGGTCGGTAGATGCAACAACATCCTCGTCTATACTTGTGGCGTCAACCCACTTTCCGCTACCGTTGTCAAACACAACTGTACCGGTTTGAATGGTCATATCGTCAGTTTTTGTACTGCCGTTATTGAAAATAATATTTGTTTCACCTGACGGAACAGTAAACTTGTAAAGGTCATAACCGCCGAAGGTATCAACCTTTGTCATAGCAGAGCCCGGCCACTGTGCTACGCCGTCACCGCCTGTTGGCCAGCTGTAACAGTTTTGTGTACTCCAGGAGGCTGTATTCCAAAGATATACTGTCTGTTTATTTGAGAAGTCAATCACTCTTACCGCTGACGGGTCAACCTTTTTAAAGGTATAGGTAGTTTCAGTTGTACCGCTGTCACCTGTTGCTGTCAGCTTTAGGGTGATGGTTGAGCCGTAGCTTACGCCTGAACCGATTATAATTGTCTTTGTACCTGTGTAGGACTGAACAGCACCGTTGTCAATTTGGTATGTACCTGATGTTGCGTTTTCAAGTCCTAAAGTAAGGGTTAGTGTTTCGCTCTTGAATGTGCCGCCGGCTTGAGAAATTGTGTTTGATGCTGAAAGTGTTGGGTTGTAGATTACCGCAATACCTGTTGAACCGATTTGACCCTTGATTTGACCGCCGGAAACAGTAAATG
>JBJEOZ010000213.1:0-4084 GCA_051880975.1 Ruminococcus sp. | reverse complement strand
AATGCCTCTCTCTGTTTCAGGAAATGCGTATCAATAGTACAGCTGTTACGCTTTCCAATGGTTTCGATTGTCTCACAGATACTGTCAAGCTCCTTCTTGCTCTCCGCCATAACAATAATTGTCACGCCCACATAGAATAAGCACTGGTCGTTTTCCCTGACATCATCCATAATCGCCTCAATCTCCCTTTTCTCGGTTCTCTTTGCATAAGAGATTTCTGTGGAAAAGTCATTGTTCTTATTACGGACTCTCTGCTGCTTGATGATATCCGATTCAATACCCAGATACTTTTTCTGTAAGGTCTTTGTCGTCAGATCCTTCGGTACGGGAACCACATCAATGCTTGTAATGGAGTGAACCGGCAGCGAAGTAATTTCATTGATGAAACGGTCTGAGAGACTGCTCGGATACTTCTTGATAAACAGTGCCTTACAGAACTTGCTCTCATCCTCAAAGTGATCCGGGAAGAACTTAATCATTCCGTTGCACAAATCATTCTTGAAATCTGCCCCTACCTTCTTTGCTTCCTTCAGACTAAAGTTGAAGCTGTTTTCATCTCCAAGATGGTAATAGTCATAAAGCACCTTGATTCTTTCATCACCCGAAAGCGGTACAATCTCTGCACCAAGCTCAATAAATGCCTTATGAATGGTCGCCTCCAAAGTGGCAAACTGTGCCTTTGCCTCTTCAAAGTTCTTTCTCTCAATCGTGATGGTTAAGTATCTCTCCTGTTCAATACCCTGTCTGCCCTCACGAATCTTTTCCTCGATAATATCATTGTAAATCTTACGGAAATGGTCATATCCGTCATCACAATAAGCAAGCAGTACCTTCTCTCTGAGGTCAATCATGTTCTTATTCTTGTTATTCACGGTAATCTTAAAATTACAGTCAAGAGAATTTAAGAACTTGCAGTATCTCTCAAAAATACCAATCTGCTCATCCTCTGTTGCAGTTGTGTAATTGATGTCCTGAAAACGGTAACACTTGCTATACCTGTTTCTTGCGACCTCGAAAATACCATTCTCCGCAACTGCCATTATCTCAATGGTTTCCTGTATGGATTTTGGAGTTTTATACAAAGGCTCGCTGGCTTTCTTAAGCTCCTTAAATCCGTCTGCAAATAAACCCATATCTTTTCTACCTTCCTTTCTGCTTTACGCTTTCCTTATGGATTCACGCACCACACCGGGAACAACCCCGGCTGGTGCCCGGATTGCTCCCCAAAGGAAGTCAATCAAATCTGGTTACTTATCTTGTTGCCTTGTAAATAACAAGTCCTGCCACAGCTGCAACCACAGCCGCAATCATTCCAATCAGAATACCTTTTGTTTTTCTCTTCATAGCCTCAAAATCCTCCTTATTCCTGGTATTGTCGGTTACTTCCGGTTTTGCTCCCTTCCCGGCTTTTTTCTTCTTACCTGTGTTACTTTGTTCTGCCTCGTAAGCCTTAATTGTCTGCTCACTCTCCGTTGACACATAAGTCAAAGCCTTATTATGGAACATAAACTGAAGCTTTTTTCCCATATACTCGTAAAAGTTCATCCCGTTATAGGAATAAAACCCGCCAAGGGCAATCGGTGCTACACAGGGAATTGCAACATAGGCTGCCCCCGTAAGACCGATATATTTATAAAGCAGAAGAACCAGTCCTCCGCCTACTACCACACTTGCCACAGAAAACAGCAGCTGTCTGGCAGTAAGTCCAAGTGCCACGGTTTCCTGATAGCGGTCAATATCCTTATTGATTTCAATTACCAATATTCTCACCTCGCTTTCTCTGTCACTTTTGTTTCCCTGCCTTTTCCAATACCCGCTTCATACACCTGCATCCCGTCCGGGCACAGTTCCCTCAGTCTGTCCACATTGAACAGATAAAGAGGATATTCACAAAACCCGCTTCGTTTCATAAGTCCCGTAAACTCGCCCAGCTCATTGTCAGCGATAAACTTCTCAAGCTCCGGCATATTGTTAAGGTCCACATATCCGCAGTAGTCAGGGACTTTACCCATGAGATTTACAGTCAAATCCCCGTAAGGCTCCGGGTACTCCCCCTGCTCTACAAGACCAATATACATACACCCATTATTCAGATAAGTATTGATTTCCAGAGAAACCTTTATCTCTCCTCCATACTGGCTCTGTAAGTTTAATGTCTTTTCCATCTGTCACCCTCCTTACAATCCTAATGCTTTGCTTGTCAGTGACTGTGCACCCTTGACACTGCCCACGGTCATGGCAATCGTAAATGTCATTTCACACAGGTAAATAAGGGTCTTTGCCCAGTCCGCATAGCTGCCCGTAAAGGACGGAAGCCCTGCACTGATAAAGGCATTGCACACGATAATTGCAAGTGCCATGGTGACTGCTTCCAACACAACGGATAAAAAGTATTTACAGTAAGTAACTGCTGTATGACTTACCGTTCTGTTTCCACCCATTGTTGAGAATGCAATCGCACCAAGAGGCACAATGATCAGAATCTTAAGGAACCTGAAATATACCGTGTAGATAACAAAAAAGCCACAAATAATTACAATGATGGACAATAAAGCTGCCAGAATGAGCATTACCAGACTTTCTCCAAATCCCAGATTCTTAATAACATCCGCCTGTGTGCTGTCGATGCTCAGTGTGACTGTTGTTCCGGCAGTCATTAGATTTACCAGATTTCCTATGGATGTGAAGAATGCCTTCATAATCGTGACATTATTTGCCACAAACCATTCCGCCAGTCCTAACCGGATAAGCATACGAAGAATTGCTTCAAATCGCATTTCCTCTTTCACATCCACACTCTCCGAGCAAAAACCTATGACAAAGAACAATACCACCAGGGAAGAGCCAACCGCTACGAAGATCGGCTCTATTCCCTCAATGATTGCCCACGGACCGCCGCCCTTGAAATTCACGGGCGACTGTCCAAGCATTGAAAATACCAGTGATATCTGGTTATTCCAGAAACCAAATACCATTTCAAGCAAAGCAAGGATTTTGTCTCCAAGTTTAAAAATATCCATACTTGTTACATCTCCTTCCTACCGTTTTTTAGTACTCCTTCTGCATCTTAGAAGCCTAAGAATGTCAACACTGTAGAAATACCTGCCATCATAACACCGGCTACGATACCCTTAAGAGCAGAGTTCATGGTAGAAGAATCCTGCTGCTGATATGCCTGTGCAAACTCCATTACGTTCTTCGCAAGGATAATGACACCGACCGCACCGATCACTGCGATAACCAGTGTTTTCAGATTGTCGAGCGGCTGTGTAACTGCCGAAGTACCGGTTCCTGCCGCAAAGCAGGTTGTGGTCATCTGACTCATCATCATTCCCATACCGCATAAAGCCGGTACTAACTTCTTTTTCATTCCTCCAAAAAATCCCTTCATGTTGCTACCTCCATTTGTTTTGTTGTTTGTTGTTACTGCTACCTTTTCTGTCTTCATAATCAAAAATCTCCTTTTCAAGTTTAGGGCAGAAAAAAAGCCGCATATCCTTCTGATACACGGCTTATTCCTGCGTTATTAGCGTCTCTATGAAAACGGGATAATCCCGATAAGTAAAGTAAGGTCGGGCTTTCTCCGACATGCTGTTTTAATAACCACCTCCCTCTTTCTAATGCTCCGAAAGATACTGCTCCCGTATCTTAGCCATCTCACCCGGCGATGTCTTCGGATAAAAGAAGGATAGTATCACAGACTTAGGAATTCTGGCATCCATTGCCTTACGAAGCTCCGCTTTCTGCTCCTCGGAATAATTCCAGTGCATCATACGGTTCGTAATGCTGTCCTCCCAGTCCGTATCTTTCTTTTCATCCGGTATCTCATCCACACGCTCCTGCTCCGGCTCTTCGGAATACTCCAGTTCATTATCCTGCGTACTGTTGAGCTTTGCCTTCTCGCTTTCTTCCTCAAGCTCCGAGAAACGCCTGCTCAGTTCCAAATCTCCCAGCATCATAAATTCATCATAGGTCAAAGAATCTATATAGATATTCTCTCCCTTCTTCTGAAGCTTTTCATAATGCTCCACTGCCCGCTTTGACAGAATTTCAAAAGGCGGACCAATGAGATTGTTCTTCACAT
>JBJEOZ010000212.1:0-4089 GCA_051880975.1 Ruminococcus sp. | reverse complement strand
GAGATTGACCCGGTTATCGGCAGAGAGGACGAAATTCAAAGAGTTGTGCAAATTCTCTGCCGTCGTACAAAGAACAATCCTGTTCTTATCGGTGAGCCGGGTGTTGGTAAAACTGCAGTTGCAGAGGGTCTTGCATTAAAAATTGCCAACGGTGAAGTTCCTGAACTGCTAAGGGATAAAAGGGTTGTTGCCCTTGACCTTAACTCAATGGTTGCCGGTGCAAAATACCGTGGTGACTTTGAGGAGAGAATTAAGGGTGTAGTTGAAGAAATCAAAAACAGCAATGATGTAATCCTGTTTATTGACGAGCTACACACAATCATCGGTGCAGGCTCTGCCGAAGGCTCAACAGACGCCGCAAATATCCTAAAGCCATCCTTGGCAAGGGGAGATTTTCAGGTGCTTGGCGCTACCACGATTAACGAGTACAAAAAGTATATCGAAAAGGACGCAGCACTTGAAAGACGTTTTCAGCCTGTTATGGTTGGTGAGCCGTCAGAGGAAGAGGCTATCCAAATCCTAAAAGGACTTCGTGACAGATACGAGGCTCATCACAAGGTAAAGATTACAGACGAGGCAATCGACTCCGCTGTTAAGCTTTCCTCAAGATATATTGCAGACCGTTATCTCCCTGACAAGGCTATTGACCTTATTGACGAGTCAGCATCAAGGGTAAGACTTCAAAGTATGACAATGCCTAACGATGTGAAGAGCATTGAGGACAAAATCAAGGAGCTTGACAAGGAGAAGGAGTCAGCAGTTGCATCCCAAGACTTTGAACGAGCTGCAAAGCTGAGAGATGAACAAAAGTCATTGGAGGAAAAGCTGTCTGCGGAAAAAGAAAAGTGGCAGGACAACACAAAGCAGGGCGGTGAAGTTACCGCTGAGGATATAGCCAAAATCGTTTCCGACTGGACAGGTGTACCTGTT
This sequence comes from Ruminococcus sp., assembly GCA_051880975.1. Lineage (GTDB taxonomy): Bacteria > Bacillota > Clostridia > Oscillospirales > Acutalibacteraceae > Ruminococcoides. The sequence continues at coordinate 3,159 of JBJEOZ010000212.1, read as the reverse complement.
GTACAGTTAACCCAAGAGGAATCTCAAAGACTTCTCAATATGGAGGAAATACTTCACAAAAGGGTTATCGGCCAGGACGAGGCTGTTAAGGCAATCAGCAAAGCTATACGCAGAGGCAGAGTGGGACTAAAAGACCCTAAACGACCTGTTGGTTCATTCATATTCCTTGGCCCTACCGGTGTAGGTAAAACAGAGCTTTGCAAATCCTTGGCAGAGGTTATGTTTGGTGACGAAAACGCAATGCTCCGACTTGATATGTCGGAATATATGGAAAAGCACACCGTCAGCAAGCTGATAGGTTCACCTCCGGGATATGTTGGATATGAGGAGGGCGGATACCTGACAGACAAGGTAAGGAGAAAACCTTATTCAGTAGTCCTCTTTGACGAAATCGAAAAGGCACACCCTGATGTTTTCAACATTCTTCTTCAAATCCTTGAGGACGGCAGACTTACCGACAGCCAGGGCAGAACAGTTGACTTTAAAAACACCGTAATCATTATGACAAGTAATGTTGGTGCAAGGCTGATTACCGACAAGCAGAACAACTCACTGGGATTTTATACCGAGGAAGAAAAGGAAAAATCCTTTGAAAAGATTAAGGATGATGTTATTGGCGAGCTTAAAAAGATGTTCCGTCCTGAATTCCTCAACAGAGTTGACGACATAATCGTGTTCAACAAGCTAACCCAAGAGGATATTGAAAAGATTGCATACAATATGCTTGAAAACCTAAGGAACAGGCTTTTGGGACTTGACATTGAAATTTCCTTTACAGATGAGGCTGTTAAGGCTATTGCAAAAGAGGGCTATGATGAGGACTACGGTGCAAGACCTTTACGCAGAGCCATTCGCAGTAAAATAGAGGATGTTCTGTCCGAGGAAATTCTGGAGGGTAAAATAAGCAAGGATAAAGCAATCACCTGCGACTACAAGGACAACAGCTTTACCTTCCTATAATTTTGGAGTCTTCTTAATAGAAGTTTATATATAAAAAGAAAGCGGAGTTGTAGTGACTCCGCTTTTTTGCAATGATTTGAAATAATTTAAATAAAATATAATCAAATCTTAATAAAAGATAGTGACAAATAATAAAAAATAGTGTACAATATATACAATGAAATTTGCCTGTAAAGTAAGGAGTGATTAAAATGGCAAATAGATTTGTATTAAATGAAACAAGCTACCACGGAAAGGGTGCGATAAAGGAAATTGCAACAGAGGTAAAGGCAAGAGGATTTAAAAAGTGCTTTGTCTGCTCTGACCCTGACCTTATTAAGTTTGGTGTTACAAAAAAGGTGACCGATATTCTTGAGGAAAGCGCCATTGACTATGAGCTTTACTCAGAAATCAAGGCTAACCCAACTGTTGAAAATGTAAAAACAGGTGTTGAGGCTTTCAAGTCATCATCTGCTGACTGCATTGTCGCCATTGGCGGTGGTTCATCAATGGACACAGCAAAGGCAATCGGTATAATCATTGAAAACCCTGAATTCGGTGATGTTGTTTCCCTTGAGGGCGTTGCCCCTACAAAGAACAAATGTGTACCTATTATTGCAGTTCCAACAACAGCAGGTACAGCCGCCGAGGTTACAATCAACTATGTTATCACCGATACAGAGAAGAACAGAAAAATGGTTTGCGTAGATGTTCACGACATTCCTGTTGTTGCAGTCGTTGACCCCGATATGATGAGCTCAATGCCAAAGGGACTTACAGCCGCCACAGGTATGGACGCCCTCACACACGCTATTGAGGGTTACATTACCCTGGGTGCTTGGGAAATGAGTGATATGTTCCACCTAAAGGCTATTGAAATTATCTCCAAAAGCCTTCGTGGTGCAGTTGAAAACACACCTGAAGGCAGAGAAGGAATGGCTCTTGGACAGTACATAGCAGGTATGGGATTTTCCAATGTAGGACTTGGAATTGTTCACTCAATGGCTCATCCTTTGGGAGCAGTTTACGACACTCCTCACGGTGTTGCAAACGCAATTATTCTGCCAACAGTTATGGAGTACAATGCCCCTGCAACAGGCGAAAAGTATCGTGACATTGCAAAGGCAATGGGCGTTGAGGGCGTTGACGAAATGACCATTGAGGAGGCAAGAAAATCCGCCATTGACGCAGTAAAACAGCTTTCCACCGATGTTGGCATTCCAGCCGACCTCAAGGATATTGTTAAGCCTGAGGATGTTGACTTCCTGTCACAAAGCGCCTACGACGATGCCTGCCGTCCCGGCAACCCAAGGGAAACATCTGTTGAGGAGATTAAACAGCTGTATCTATCCCTTATGTGATAACTGTTTCCACAGCATAATCGTAAAAAATAATACTAATACAAAAGCCACAGTCCAAAGCGAACTGTGGCTTTTTAATTTCTATAATTCAATGTAGTATGGGCAGATGTCCTCATAATTTCCGTCCTTCATTCTGAAACCCTTTTTAATAGTTCCAAGCTGTATGAACCCCAGTTTTTCGTAAAGGTGCCTTGCAGAGTAATTTGTCTTTACTACTGCATTAAATTGCAGGACGGTAAAACCGATTTCTTTTCCAACGGCAATGCAGTCCTTTACAAGGGATTCTCCGATGTGTTTCCCTCTGTAACCATTCAGCACACCGTAGCTTGCGTTGCATATGTGGGAGCATCTTCCCACATTGTTGGGGTGGAGGATGTACAGTCCTAATATTTCTTCATTGGAATTATCGTAGGCGACTCCGCAGTAGCTTTGGGAAGCAAAAAATTCTTCTCCCGTTTCCTGTGTCAGCAACTCCTCCTGTGGGAAAGAAGTTCCCTCCTCAACAATTTCGTTCCAAATTTCTATCATTTTCGGAATGTCCTTTTGTGTATATTTTCTTACCTTAATATCCATATTTCTCCTTTACGAATTGGTGGCAATTCTTTTTGATTCCCACTTTCGGCTTTTCCACCTGAAAATCATCATAATTCCTCTAAAACATTCGTCTGCGGCAAAGGCTATCCAGAGCCCGTATATGCCAAAGCCAAGTGCAACAGCAAGAATATATGCACCCAATGTGCTGATTACCCACATTGAGAATATTGCACAGCCTGTTGGGAAAATTACATCTCCTGCCCCTCGCAAACAGGCAATCACAACAAGGTTTGTTGTCCTGCCAAATTCAAGTATGATGTCGATT
>JBJEOZ010000211.1:0-4091 GCA_051880975.1 Ruminococcus sp. | reverse complement strand
TAAAACATCAGTTGCCCTGACTATTGCAAGAAGTGTTGCGGTGCAAAGCAAGAAAAAGGTTGCATTCTTTTCCCTGGAAATGACAAAGGAACAGCTTGCCTCCCGTCTGCTTTCTGTTGAGGCTCTTGTGGGCGGTGTAAAGCTCCGTACAGGCAAGCTGAATGACGAGGAGTGGCAGAGGATTATCTCGGCAAGTGATGTTTTGTCAAAAAGCGAGATTTACCTTGACGAAACATCGGGTATTACCGTTCCTGAAATGAAGGCAAAGCTGAGAAGGCTTAGGGATGTTGACCTTGTTATTATCGACTACCTTCAGCTTATGAGCTCTGCAAAGGTAACTAACAACCGTGTTCAGGAAATTTCCGAAATCACACGAAATCTGAAGATTATGGCTAAGGACATCAATGTGCCTGTAATATGCCTTTCACAGTTATCCCGTGCAAGTGAACAGCGTCCCGACCACAAGCCAATGCTTTCCGATTTGAGAGATTCAGGTTCTATTGAGCAGGACGCAGATATTGTTCTGTTTTTGTACAGAGATGGTTATTATGCCGACAAGGGAGAAAACGCCGAGAATGCACAGGTTGACCTTAACTCTGCCGAATGTATGGTGGCTAAAAACCGTCATGGCGAAACTAACACCGTAAAGCTCCACTGGCAGGGTGAATTTATGCGTTTCTCATCCATTGAACATAGCTATGAATAATTTGACCAAATATAAACAACACCTAAACAACTATGAATAATTTGATAAAATCTACAATAGAAGAATACGGTATGCTAAGCTACGGCGATACCGTAGTTGTGGCACTGTCGGGTGGGGCGGATTCTGTTTGCCTGCTCCACAACCTTAACAGTATTAAAGAGGAATTTAACCTAAAGCTTATGGCTTGTCACATCAACCACAGTTTGCGTGGGGAAGAGTCCCAAAGGGATATGAAGTTTTGTTGTGAGCTTTGCAGACAAAACGACATAGAAATTTTTGTCAAGGAGTATGACATCCCTGCTCTTTCAAAGGAGATGAGGCTCAGCCACGAGGAATGTGGAAGAAAGCTAAGATATGAGTATTTTAATTCCTTAGTAGAAAAATATAACTGTAAAATAGCCACAGCCCACAACGCAGACGACAATTTGGAAACTGTCATTTACAATATGACAAGGGGAACATCCCTTAAAGGACTTTCGGGAATACCAAGGGTTAGGGGCAGTATTATCCGACCTCTCATCAACTCCACAAGGGAAGAGATTGAAAGGTACTGCAAGGCTTACGGTCTTGTTTTTGTCACCGACAGCACCAACCTTACCGACGAATACACAAGGAACAAAATCAGGCATAATGTTGTTCCTGTTTTGCGTGAGATTAACCCCTCTGTTGAAAATACTGTTCTCAATATGAACAGCACCCTTACGGAAATTGCCGAATATCTTGAAAAAAGCGGTCAGCTACTCCTTAAAATCGCAAGGACAGGGGATGGTTACCTTACCAACAAGCTAAAGGACGCAAACCCTGTTATTTTAAAAGAGGCGGTTGCCCTTCTGTTTAAGGAGAAGGGATTTTCCTCATATTCAAGAAAGCATATTGAGGAAACAATTTCTATAATATATTACGGTGGTAAAATCAACCTTAGGAAGAATCTTTCCGCTGTAAACAAGCAAGGTCTTTTCAGAATTATCGAAACAGACGAAACAGAATTTTTTTCAAAAGAGATTGAACAAAATAAGTCTGTTGTGTATAATGACAGGGTAATCACCCTTGAAAATGTGAAAATTAGCGGAAAATTTGAAAAATATACTTTCACAAACTATATTAATAGTGATATAATGACCCCAACACTTTTGCTGAGGAACCGACTTTCGGGGGACTACATCAACCTTTCTCGCAGAGGTGTTACAAAAAGTCTGAAAAAACTGATGAACGAGCTGAAAATTCCCGAGGAAAAGCGTGACAAACTGCTTGTACTTGCCGACGGGAACTGTGTTCATTGGATAGAGGGAATTGCACTTTCAAAAGAGGCAGTAGTTTCTGACAAGGCAAGGGAATGTATCAAAATACAAATTACAGATTTATGAGGACGCTATGGATAAGGATATTAAGGAAATTTTACTTTCAGCAGAAGAAATATCATCACTTACTGCGGATATTGCAGACAAAATTAACAAAGACTATGAGGGAAAAAGCCTTGTCCTTTTGGGGCTTTTAAAGGGTAGCGTCTGCTTTATGGCGGAGCTTATGAAGTACATCAAAATCCCCTGCCAAATTGACTTTATGTCTGTTTCCTCCTACGGAAACGGCACAGAAAGCTCCGGCAGGGTTAATATACTAAAGGATATGTCAATTTCCCCTATGGGCAAGGATATTTTGATTGTAGAGGATATAATAGACAGTGGAAACACATTATCCTTTATCACTCAGTACCTAAAGAGCAAAAGGTGCGATTCTGTAGAAATTGTCACTCTGCTTAACAAGCCTGACAGAAGACAGACAGAGGTTGAGGTGAAGTACTCCTGCAAAGAAATTGATGATTTGTTTGTGGTGGGATTCGGACTTGACTATGCAGAGTATTACAGAAATCTTCCATACATAGGTGTTCTTAAGGAATCTGTATATAATAAAACCTCTGAATAAATCGGGAAAAAAGAGCTAAGGAGAATTATATGAAAAATAGTGGTAATCTAAGGAAACTGATTTACATTGCTATACCTGTTGTTGTGCTGATTGTTTTGTTCTTTATGTTCAGCAATCGCAGTACCTCAAGTGCAACATACAGTGATGTAATATATCAGTTCCAAAATCAGAATGTAGAAACCTTTACCGTAAATGACGGTACAGGTGAAATCAAGATGAAGCTTATTAATGAAGTTGATAAGAAAAAGACAATGACCTACAAGCTTGCCTCTACTCAACTCTTCATTGACAAGGTTGACCAGTACATTGACCAGTACAACAAGGACCACAAGGATAAGCCAATGGAATATGATATTTCCAGGGCGGCTGACAATTCGCTGTTCTATAACATACTGCCAATCCTTATCTTTACAGGACTGTTCATTGTAGTTTGGTTCTTTATCCTCCGCAAAATGGGCGGAATGGGCGGTAAAGAAATGCAGTTCGGCAAAGCCAAATTCAAGAACGAGAACGACGAAAAGAGGAAAACCACCTTTGACGACGTTGCAGGTGCAGACGAGGAAAAGGAAGAGCTTGAAGAGATTGTAGAATTCCTTAAAAACCCGTCAAAGTTCAGCGCTTTGGGTGCAAGAATTCCTAAGGGCGTACTGCTTGTAGGACCTCCGGGTACAGGTAAAACCCTCCTTGCAAGGGCTGTTTCAGGTGAAGCGGGAGTTCCTTTCTTCTCAATTTCCGGCTCCGACTTTGTTGAGATGTTCGTAGGTGTTGGTGCGTCAAGAGTTAGGGACTTGTTCCAGACTGCAAAGAAGAACTCACCTTGTATCATATTCATAGACGAAATTGACGCAGTCGGTCGCCAAAGAGGAACAGGCCTTGGTGGCGGTCACGACGAAAGAGAACAAACCCTTAACCAGCTCCTTGTTGAGATGGACGGTTTCGGTGCAAATGACGGTGTAATCCTCATTGCCGCCACAAACAGACCTGATGTTCTTGACCCGGCACTTATGCGTCCAGGTCGTTTTGACAGACAGGTTGTAGTTTCCTACCCCGATATTGTTGGTCGTGAGGCAATACTCCGTGTTCACGCAAGACAAAAGCCACTTGCTCCCGATGTAAACCTTAAAAACATTGCAAAGACCACAGCAGGATTTACAGGTGCAGACCTTGAAAACCTCCTTAACGAGGCAGCCCTCCTTGCCGCCAGAAAGAACCTGAAGGCTATTACAATGGAGCAGATTGAGGAGGCTACAATCAAGGTGGTTGTGGGTGCAGAAAAGAAGTCAAAGGTAATGTCCGAAAGGGAGAAAAAACTGACAGCCTACCACGAGGCAGGTCACGCTATTGCATTCCACGAATGCTCCACACAGGATCCTGTTCACGAAATTTCCATTATCCCAAGAGGTATGGCCGGCGGTTACACAATGCCACTTCCGTCTGAAGATAAGTCCTACAACAGCAAAAACGA
>JBJEOZ010000210.1:0-4135 GCA_051880975.1 Ruminococcus sp. | reverse complement strand
ATACCAATTTTGCAAAAGGTGGTGCAATACGATACAAATTAAGTTATAATTATTCTAACTAAATCTATGTAGGTGCAATATGAAAATAGTAATCTGTGATGATAATTTGAATATAATCAGCGAAATTAAAGAAATGCTAAATGAGTATTCCTCTATCAGAAATGTTACTCTTGATGTAGCAACTTTTGATAACGGCAATGCTGTACTTAATAGTAATGAAAACTACAATATCGCAATTCTTGATGTTGAGATGCCGGATATGAATGGTATTGCTCTTGGTGAGGAATTACGCAAACGCAATAAGCAAATTGTGCTTATCTATCTTACAGCTCATTCGCAGTATCTTGATTCTGCATTAAATCTTAATGCTGCAAGATTTTTTGAAAAGCCTATTGATAAGGATAGGTTTTTCAGCGGAATAGATAATGCTCTTGAAAGAATTGATAACACTACAATAAATTTCTTTATCCGTGATGATAAAACGCAGGTGCGAGTTACTGCCGAAAGCATTATTTACATAGAAATTTCTCACAGAAAAACGAAGGTTGTTACCGAGGATAAAGAGTATTTTACAACTCACACTCTTGATTATTTTAAGGACAGGCTTGTTAGCTCTATATTCGCTCAGCCTCATAAAAGTTATATCATAAATTTTAATTTCATAACCGCCTATGAACGAGGGGAAATAGTGCTTGACGGTCGGTATAAAATTCCTGTTTCACGCAGTAAGCAAACGGAGTTTCATAAGTCCTTTGTAAGATTTATGGAGGGGAAATAATGGATTATCTTAGTATTGGTCTAATTTATTTTTTTGAGTTTCTTATAACTATATCCTTTTGCAACAGAGTTATGGACAAAAGGCTTAAAACATCAAAAATACTTATTTTCACCTTTCCGTTATATGTTTTAGGTTTTGCGTTATATTTTATTTTTGAAAATTTATTTATTAACACTTGTGTTTCTTTGATAATGTACTTTTGTACCATGCTGATAGGCTATAAAGAAACTATCATTAAAAAAGTTGTATATACGGCATATTTGCTAATATGTGCATATTTGTCGGAAACTCTCTTTGTTATTATCCTGTACGATGGATATAAGGTTGTAATAGCAAGTGAAACCACATCTTCAATAACACATTTGTTTACCGGTATTGCTTCTAAGCTAATTAATTTCATTCTTGTTCAACTTCTTGTTCTATTGATTAGACATAAGGATTTCAAGCAAAACAAAAAGTTTTTGCCGTTGTTTATTTATCCTATGACCTCTATGGCATTTGTAGTTGCATTTTCTTGGTTGTCAGAAAAATATGCTTTTACAAAAAGTGAATTATTAGTAATTGTAATAATTTCGTTGATTGATGCAGTAATGTGCGTTGTTATATTTATGTACTACGGCTTTCTTGAAGAAAAGGACAGAGAAATAAAGGAGCTTGAAAAAGAACAACAATTCGTCGAGCTCAACAATTCATATATGCAGGTTTTAGAGCATCAAAACAACGAAATGCGAATGATGTTCCACGATACAAAAAATCACTATAACGCTATTGCTAATATGGATAGTGCAGAAGAAATACATTCCTATGTTGACGCTCTGTTTGATGATATTCAAAAGTATCAAATAATTAAATTGACTAATAACAAAATGCTTGATTTATTGCTCAGTAAATACAAGGCGGTGTGTAGCAGTAAAAACATCAGCTTTAATATAGAGGTTAAAACGGCTAATCTTGATTATATTGATGACAGTGATTTGTCAATTCTTGTTTGCAATTTGCTTGATAATGCAGTTGAATCCGCCGAGCATAGAGGTGAAAAATCAATTGTATTTTCACTTCGCAGAGTTAATACCTTTGATGTGCTTAATGTTATAAATTCCTGCGATACCGAGCCGGATATTAAAGGCAAAATTATCAAAACCAGCAAGGAGGATAAATCAGCTCACGGTTATGGAATTAAAATAATTTCAAAATACGCAAAGAAAAATAATGCAGAATACGAATGGCATTATGATAGTGAAACTAAAAAATTCAATTCAACATTAATTTTTAAGCGATAAACCGATTACGGCTCCCTTGTGTAAAGGGAGCTGTCGCATTTTATATGCGACTGAGGGATTGTTTTACCAATTTTACATAAAAAATAGCACATTTTTGCAAAAAAGCTGATTATTATTTGTATTTATTCTACACTTAATTTAGAAAAATTTTATTTCAATAATTGTGGTGATTTTATGAAAAAAGCAATAAGCATTATTTTATCAATCATAATTTTAATTTCAGTATTTTCACCTTGCTATACAGTTATAGCAGAAGATGTGAACAAGCAAAATGTGCTTACAGTAGGTAGCGATATTGCTAAAATGTGTGCCGAATATGATGAAGAATATGAGGAAACAATTGAAACTGACAGTGCCAACGAAAAGACAATCGACACACGACTTATTGTGAATACAGATAATAGAATTGATGAATACGGTGCTGTTGACAGCGTATATGGTTTTGGATACGCATTTCTGCAATATAATGACGAGTCATCCGCAAACGAGGCTTATGAAAAATACGAATCAATTGGATATACTGTTTCTTATGATTCTTATGTAACAGTTCAAGGTGTTGAGGATTCTTCAAACGCTTGGGGATGTTTAGAAACAGACTCAAATTCAGTGTTGGATTATTATAAAAACAAAGTCAATTCACAGCTTGAAATAGCAGTTATTGACTCCGGAATATATTATGACCATGAGTTTTTCAAAAATAGGGTTATTCGTACATATATGAATTTTAGCTCCGGAGGAAATAAAAACAGCGAGCTTGACGGGGACGGACACGGTACGGCAGTCGCAGGAGTAATTGCTCAAAGCTCGCCTGACAATGTAAAAATATCTGCGTACAAAATAATGGATGACACAGGCTACGGCACATCATCAATGATGTTAAGTGCGCTTTCCTATATAGCACAACTTGATAACAAACCCGATATAATTAATATATCTTGTTCAGTTGCTACAAACGAAAATCTTAAAAACGAAATAATAAAACTTGTTAATTCGGGTGTTACAATAGTAGCCTCAGCAGGAAATGACCATACTTCTGTTGTTTCTGCTCCTGCAATATATGATAATGTAATAACGGTTGCTGCAACAAATCAAAACGGACAACCGTGTTCATTTTCGAATTACGGCGGACCGGTAGATATTGCTGCACCCGGAGAAAATATACGAACCGCCAGTATTTTATCTCAAAGCAGTACCACTTCTCAAAACGGAACATCTTTTTCTGCTCCGTTTGTAGCGTCAGCAGCTGCTATTGTTCTAATGGAAAATAAAAATTTTACACCGGAGCAAGTAAAACAGAAGCTTATTTCAACAGCTATTCCTTTTAGAAAAGGTGATTGTTATAAAGATTATGGTGTTGGAATAGTTAATTTTTCAAATATCATTGATGCAACAAGATGTAAGGATGTTACAAGTAATTATGAGAGCAACTTCTTTTATAACGATATCAGCGTTGAGTTAAGTTGCGACAGCTATTTAGTTGATATTTATTACACTACAAACGGTTCATTACCATCCAAACAGAACGGAACGCTTTATAACCGTCCCATTGATATTACTGAATCGACAAGAATCATTGCGGCTGCTTTCCCACGCATTGGCTCAACATTGCACAGTAAATATGTTTCCTTAGATTACTATATTTTAGAAGAAAATGAATCTGAATACATGATTACTCCTGACGGATTAATCCTAAACTATTGCGGAAATGAAACCGAACTTGTTGTGCCGAATGAGATTGACGGAGTAATTCCTGTAACTGTTAATGTAAAATCTTTTCAGTACACAAATGTAAAATCAGTTGTTTTGCCCGATTCTGTAACAAAAATTGAAAGATATGCTTTTTACGGAACACCGCTTGAATCAATAACGGCAAACGGAGTTCAATATCTCGGAGATAAATGCTTTTCAAATTCAAAATTGAAAAAAGCCTATTTTCCAAATGCAGTTTCCGAATACAATTCATTTGACAATACACCTATTGTTAGTGCATATTTTCCTCAATTAGATATTATAACCGGTGGCTTTAAGAATTGTGTTAATTTATCCAGTATTTATATGCCAAAGCTTCGTTACATAG
>JBJEOZ010000209.1:0-4154 GCA_051880975.1 Ruminococcus sp. | reverse complement strand
TTTGAAAAGTGTGGTTGGAGCGAAACAAAAATTGTAGTTGTTTTCAGCTCATTTACTGTAGTTGTAGGCATAATTGTCACAGCCTTAGTAATTTTGGGACTTTGATTTATATATATCTTAGTTTGATTTATCATATATTTTATTAGTAGGAAGGAGGAGCATAATGTCAACACAAACCTTGAAGAGAATGTCGTCAGAACGACAGCGTACCTCAAACAGCTACAATAGAAAAAGAGGTACGGCTAAATCAAAAACTCCTCCAAAGGGAAGAAAAAAACACTATGCCCTATTTTCCATTGGTATGGGTATTGACCTGCCATTTTTGATAATAATTCTGTTGCTCCTTGTTATCGGTCTTATTATGATGTTTTCTGCATCTTATCCTGTTGCATTTTACAACAATGACGACAGTCTTTATTTTCTGAAAAGACAGCTTTTATTTGCCGCTATCGGTGTAACGCTGATGATAGGTATTTCATACATAGATTATCACATACTCCACAGTTGGGCAGGTGTGTTTTTAGGATTGTCCTATGCAGCCCTCTTGCTTGTGCTTGTGCTACCGTCAGACCAGGGTGTTCACCGTTGGATTGGCGTTGGAGGCTACGGTATTCAGGCATCGGAGTTTTCTAAATTTGCAATTATTCTTTTTCTTGCCCGTTGGGGTAGCCTGTACTACGAAAAAATGAATACAATAAAGTACGGTGTAATGCCTGCCTTAACGGTGTTTGTCAGTACAGCGCTTCTCCTTGTCCTTGAACCTCACTACTCAGGTATAGTTATTGTGCTTTTGCTTACAGTCACAATGCTGTTCCTTTCAGGCATCAAAACAAGGTGGCTTGTTATGGCATTTATAGCCGCCGGTGTTGCCTTTTTGATTGCTTGGGCCACAGGAATTTTGTCATATGCTATGACCCGAATGGAGGGTTGGGGTCAGGCGCTTGAATATACAAACGAAAAAATGTGGCAGACAACATGGCAGACAAGAAACAGCCTTTACGCAATAGGCTCCGGAGGATTTTTCGGATTGGGACTGGGCAACTCAAGGCAAAAGTATTTGTATCTCCCTGAGCCTCAAAACGACTTTATCTTTGCCATTGTGTGCGAGGAGCTTGGACTTATGGGCGCTATTGCAATTTTGATTATATTTGCAGTCCTTGTTTACAGGGGAATTTCCCTTTCGCTCCGTGCTCCCGACCGTTTCGGCAGACTTCTTGGAATAGGCTTAACATCTCAAATAGGAATACAGGTTATTCTTAATATATTCGTTATTACAGACTGGTTGCCAAACACAGGTATCAGCTTGCCGTTCTTCTCCTACGGAGGAAGTTCGCTTGTTGTACTTTTGGCACAGATGGGTGTTGTGCTTTCCATATCACGACATTCAAATATTGAAAAAGCATAATGAGGTGAAAAAATGAGGATTCTTTTTGCAGGCGGCGGAACAGCAGGTCATATCAACCCTGCTTTGGCTATTGCAGGTTATGTAAAAAAACAAAATCCGGATGCCGAAATACTCTTTGTAGGCAACAAAGGCGGTATGGAGGAAAGGCTTGTTCCTCACGCAGGATTTAAATTTAAGTCCATTGTTATCAGTGGTTTTAGAAGAAGCTTTGGGGTAAAGGCTGTTGGGCATAACATAGCCACAGTTAAGAGAATGTTTACATCCTCTGTTGCCTCAAAAAAGATTATCAAGGAATTTAAGCCGGATTTGTGTGTTGGTACAGGTGGATATGTCAGCGGTCCTGTACTTCGTACAGCGGCAAAGATGGGAGTTCCAATCATTATTCACGAGCAAAACGCATATCCGGGAGTTACAACAAAAATGCTTTCTAAGTTGGCTAAAAAGGTTATGCTGGCTATTCCCGACGCAAAAAAGCATTTGGATAAAGGCCTTGACTTTGTTGTGACAGGCAACCCTGTAAGACAGGAGATTTTGTCTGTCAACAGGGATGAGGCAAGGAAAGAGCTTGGCCTTGACGAAAGACCTGTTGTGCTTTCCTTTGGAGGCTCATTGGGCGCAAGAAAAATTAACGAGAACCTTGCAGACCTTATTGCCCGCAGCGGTAAGGATGGAAAGTATCAGCATATTCACGCCTACGGTCAGTACGGAAAGTGGTTCCCTGACCTTGTTAAGGAAAAGGGTGTGGATATAGAAAAGTGTTCAAACCTTGACATAAGAGAATATATAAACAATATGGCAACCTGCCTTGCTGCGGCAGATGTGGTCATTTCAAGAGCCGGTGCAATTACCCTATCCGAAATTCAGGCGCAGGGCAAGCCGGCGGTGCTTATTCCGTCACCTAATGTTGCAGAAAATCACCAGTACCACAATGCAATGGCGCTGGTAAATAAAAAGGCAGCCGAAATTATTGAGGAAAAGGATTTAACACCAAGCCTTCTTATCAAAAAGGTGGATAAGCTCCTTGAAAGTAAAGAGGTGCTTGAAGAATACAGTCAAAATGCCAGAAAAATGGCTATTGTTGACGCCAACGAAAGAATTTATCAGGTGATTAAACAGGTCATTACCGGTTAGCACAATTATCAATTCCCGTCATAAAATATGGAGCAATGGTTTCATTATTTTGTAAAGGGTGTTGTTTGTGGCTAAGCTGATTGTTGAGGGCGGTAATAAGGTAAAAGGTCAGGTGGATGTTCAAGGGGCTAAAAACAGTGCCTTGCCAATGCTTTCTGCCACCTTGCTTACAGGGGACGAAAGCGTCCTCCACTGTTGTCCTCAAATCAGCGACATTGACGCAGCAATAAGAATTTTGCGTTATTTAGGGTGCAGTGCAAAAATGCACAATCATACCGTTGTTGTTGACAGCAGTGGTATGAACAGATATGATATACCCGAAAATTTAATGAGGAAAATGCGTTCCTCCGTTGTATTTTTAGGTGCAATAATCGCCCGAACAGGCAGGGCAGAGCTGTACTTTCCCGGAGGATGTGAGTTAGGACCCAGACCTATTGACTTGCACCTTGATTCCCTTAGGAAGATGGGTGTTTCAATAGACGAAAGGTTTGGGTGTATTTCCTGCAAAGTAAAGGATACCCTACACGGGGCAAAGATTGTATTGCCCTTTCCAAGTGTGGGTGCAACTGAAAATATTATACTTGCGGCTGTGCTTGCCAAGGGAACAACTATTATAGCAAATGCCGCCCGTGAGCCTGAAATTATTGATTTGTGCGACTACCTTGTGAGATGCGGTGCCGAAATTTACGGCGCCGGAGAAAGCACAATCATCATTTACGGTGTTGAAAAGCTTAAGGGTGCTGTTCACACCATTATTCCCGACAGAATTGTTGAAGCAACACTTATGGCTTGCTGTGCAGTAACTGGGGGAGAAATCCTGTTAAAGGGTATCATCACCAGTCACATTGAGTCTATAATTCCTCTGTTTGAGGAGCTGGGGTGTACAGTTACCATAAAAGACGGCAATCTTCACCTTGTATGCCCCCAAAGGCTAAAAAGCTTTAAATATGCAAGGACAATGCCTTATCCCGGTTTTCCCACAGATGCACAGGCGGTTATGATGTCTGTTGCAACTGTTGCACAGGGAACAACGGTGTTTGTTGAAAATATTTTTGAAAGCAGATACCGCCATGTTGAGGAGCTGACAAGGCTTGGAGCAAACATCAAGGTTGCAAATAAGGTGGCTGTTGTTGAGGGAGTTGACAGACTTTTCGGCACAAAAGTGTCGGCAAAGGAGCTTAGAGGTGCAGCTGCTCTTGTGGTTGCTTCCCTTAGGGCAGAGGGAATAACAGAAATTGAAGGAATAAAATTCCTTGAAAGGGGTTACGAAAATCTTGAAGTGACCCTGACGGAATTAGGTGCAAATATAAAGAAGGTTTAAAGGAAATGTGTAAAGGAAAGGGGTGTGAAAATGGCTAAGAAAAAACCAACCAAAAGGAAAAATGTGGGCAAAATAATCCTTGAGGATGATAGAAAATCAAGGGGTAAAAGCGTAAAGACAAATTCCAAAAAGAAACCTGTTAAAAGGTCTGTTAAAAAGCCTGCAAAACAGCCTGTTAACAGGGCAGACAGATATGATGATTTTGACTACATCCGCCCCGGTGGTGAGGTAGAATTTTCCCGTGGTAACAGAGAATCTATTAAGCCTTTTTCACCTAAATCGCAACCTGTTGACAAA
>JBJEOZ010000208.1:0-4189 GCA_051880975.1 Ruminococcus sp. | reverse complement strand
AATTTACCATTGTGCCAAGGAGCACAAGTATTCGCGATATATCCGGAACTAAAAAAGGATTCATTGTAAAGTACTACAAACGCTCTACACAGACAACCGGCTATCAGGTACAATGCTCTACCGGCAAATCATTCAGTACAAAAAAGACGGTTACAATAAAGGGCACAAAAAACATCAGCTACAAGATGACAAATCTTAAGGCTAAGAAAAAGTACTATGTACGAGTACGCACCTACAAGGTGGTTAACGACAAGAAATATTACAGTGCTTGGAGCAAGGTAAAAACCGTTACCACAAAGGCATAGAAAAGCCATAAAACCCGTCACTGTACAGGTTCGGAAAAACGAACAAAAAAATAAATCCCCCCTACGGTATAATGAAAAACCATAGGAGGGATTTTTATGTCTAAAAGTTACCGGCACATAGTTATTTATAAGAATAATACATTGTATTATAACCTCATTTCGTCTTCCCTGCGTTGCTTGTTATTATATATTGCAATTGGGATTGCACAGCCGACGCCACCGCCGAGGGCTATACCGCCCAGGAGGAATGCCCACCATAGCGGATACTTTGCCTGCTCCTCTTCTTCTGTTTCAGGCTCGACAGGTTTTTCAACTATTTTGGTTGAAACATTATGCTTTTTCTTATAGCTTTTGCCGAACTCGTCCTCATAGGTAATTGTTACAGTTCCCTCTGTATCGCCAAGCTCTTTGCCTACTCGTAGGTTAGCTGATGCAGAGCCTTGCTCCCCTGCAGGAATTTCGCCCACAAAGGTTGCGCCACCGCTATCAAGACCTTTAATATCAAATTTGATTTTGCAATTTCTGATGTTGCTCTTGCCTGTATTAAGGATTACAATATCCATTGTGGTTGTATCGTCGGGATAAACCTTGACAGGTAGCTGAACACCACTGTAATCAAGACCTACAGTTTGCTTAACATTGATACGGATAACATCACTGCCCGAATACGAGCCGTAGTATTTGTCCTCATATTCACTTGATACTGTGATAGCGTGCTCGCCGATTTGTGCAGTTGGTGATGCAGTCAGCTCAACCTCCCAAGTGTATGTTCCGTTGGCGTTGATTTTATCAATATACGTATTACCTGTACCAACAGGCTTTATATCTCCGCTTTCCTCGGTAACGGATAGCTTGATGTTTTTAATATATTTTGTCTTGCTGTAATTCTTTAGAGTAATTGTAACAGTTGACTTTTTGTTAGGCTTTAGACTACCACCGTCAACCTTAAAATCGGTTACCATAAGCCTTGGACTTGATGCGTCCTGCGTAGTTTCCTTTTCTCCCGCATAAGCAGTTAAAGAAAAACCGAAACACATAACTAATGCAAGAATTATTGTAATTAACTTTTTCATCATAACTCCCTTATGTTTTCTACAATACTGTTTTTCATTTCTTTTCTTATTTTAATCCATAGATTTGCAGAGCAAATTGCGAACAGAAGAACACAAAACGCAATGGTTAGCCACGGATTAATGGTTGAAGAGAAATCACCTTTATTTATAAGCACCTCGTCTATATATTCAAACAACAGATATATTCCATACAAACCAAAACCAACACCGTATCCAATTCCGAATATTGAAAGCAATTGCTTGATATACGACGTCACAAGCTCCTTTTCGCTCGCACCTACTGCTCGAAGTGTGCCTATTTCCTTTTTATTTTCAACAATGTTTGCGGTAATCGTATTGTTAATAATTCCAACGCAAATTGCAAATGAAAGAATTGTTACCGAAATCACAACTAAGTACCACATTCTTTGCTGTTGCTCTTTTTCATGCCTCAATGCAAACGAGGAGGTAACATCAGCAAATTCGTGTTTAGCTGAAATTAATTCAAGGCTTGATAACATATTTTCGTCAATTTCAGGTGTAATTTGAGTATTGCAATTAATCTCAATTTGGTCGTATGCTTGATTTTTTGAAAAGTTTTCAACGCCTTTAATCGTTGTGATTATTGCAAAATCCTCGTATGCGTTACTAAACTTTGTTGGAGAAACAACAGCACCGATTTTAGGAGCTTTTTTAGTTGTTTTCATTTGTTTCATATCAAGCTCATCCGAAAACTGTCTACTTCCCTCATAATCCAAAACGCAAAGCGGTAATTCTTCACCTGCTTTGAAATCGGACTCAGCTTGCAAAACAATATTCTCCTTATTCGCCTTGCGTATATTATCATCACAATATAGATTACTGCTCCAACCGTTTGTTGGATTGTCGCCTTTAATATTAAGCTCAAAAGCTACCTTTTCGGGTGCAAGCAAAATAACCTCTTCTCCCGAATTAAGCCTACTGATATTAACGCTTCCGTCATAAGCTTCAATGCTGTTTATTACACTATCATCAAAAGCATAAACAGTAACTGTTACATAATCCTGTGTAAAACCGAATTTCTGCTTGTTTGAGTAATATTCAGCCGACATATCACCAAGACATTTTTCTGCAAAGTTTTCAACAGAAAAGTCCCTCGTACCGCTATATTCAAATGAACCTCCGTATTCCTCCTGAACGCCTTTGATACATTTGTAATAATCATCATAGCCGTCAACAAGAATATTTGCATTGCACTGCTTATAGGCATTGGTACTGCCAACATATTGAATAGCATCAATGCTCTGCCTTTCGGCATTGGTTAAACCGTTTTCCGTTTCTCGAATATTATATACAGAATATCCGTATCCGTCACCCATAACCGAAATTCCATAATCGTATCCATATCCCAAAAATTCATCATCAAGTATTCCTGAAGCGACGCCCATACCAAAGCAGGACAAAGCAATCGTTAAGGACAGAATGATGCAAACAACCGTATTACTCGATTTATAAAACATACGATAACGCTTTGCAAGAAGGCTCGGCATATCATAGCTTTTTTGCGATTTGATACGCTTTGTTTTCATCTTGCGATTGTTGTTGATATTTCTGATTGCCTGCATAGGTGTAGTTTTTGAAGCATTCAAAAGAGGAATGAACGCCGAAAGCATAACAACAATTAGATTAACTATAACGCAGGCTATCAATGATTGATAATTCTTTGAAACAACAAATTCATCACCGAACATACCCGACATTAGATTAACCAAACCATACGAAACGGCAATACTAATCGGAATTGAAACAAGCGAAATAATCAACGCTTCTCTGCCGAATATGTTAATTATTTGCCGTTTAGTTGCACCGATTGCACGAAGCATACCTATTTGCTTTTTGCGTTCCTTGAGTGTTGAGTTGAAAGCATTGATAATTGACAGGCAGGAGGCAATCATCAAAACAACGCTGAGAAGAGCTGTGAAATTCAAATTATCCGAAATATTTGTTCCGTTTCCGAGTGCCAAATCGTCCCAAACACCGACATTTAGATTTGTTGCCGAATAATTATGCTCACTGTAATAAATTTCTTCATCTTCATAATATTTTTGCCAAGCCTTGTCACTTGAGCCGATATTTGGACGGTTGCGATAGCAGATTAGCTGTTCCTTTCCTCCCATATCAACGCTTGTATTTTGAGCTACAAAGATTGCCGGAACGATTGGATTTACCTCGTTTTTATCGTAATAAGGAATCATATTCTGTTTCTTATCAACAAGAATACCGACAAGCTTATATTCCTTAACTATCGCTTTTTCCAAGTATTTATCTTCGTCCTGAATTTTAAATTTGAGCGTTAAGTTATCTCCGATTTGTGCATTATCATATCCAAGATTTATCAACGCACTCTTTTCAACTGCTATCTCATTTTCATTTTTCGGATATTCACCCTCCAAAAACTTTATATACGCCATAGCCTTGCAATCGTCATCAAGCCAAGCTACCTGTGAACCGTTGTTTAGCTTATCCGTGTAAGCATATCCAAGATTATGAGCAAGCCCATATTCCGAATAAAAGCCCTCGTTCTTCATATCTGCATAGGTATTTTCGTCAGCACCGACAATATAATCAATTCTGTATTGATTGCCAAGCTCAATTCTGCTTTGCTCGGTTGCACTATCTCGCATTGAATAAACAAAGAAAATCGAGCTTGACGAAAACACCATTGCAAGAATGATACCGATAATCATAATGGTATATTGCTTTCGGCGTTGCTTTAGGTTACCAAATGCAATATCGTTAATTGTTAATCGCTTTTTCATTATAACTCCCTTATGTTTTCTACAATACTGTTTT
>JBJEOZ010000207.1:0-19774 GCA_051880975.1 Ruminococcus sp. | reverse complement strand
TTTTTCCTTATCTATCTAAAAAAGTGGATAATTTACTTTAAAATAATTCTGCTTGGTTTTATCTACCCATACAGATACATTATACATTATATCAAAAACAGTTAAATTTTGCAATAAAAATAATTACATTTATAAGTATATATTTACTATTAAAATTATGAGGTTTTTTATAAAAATTTTCTGACATAATTTGTGGTTAAAACTTAGAAAAATACTATATATTGTACTATGTAATAAAAAATAAAAAATACTTTAAAATAAAAAGCAAAAAATAAAAAATTTTTGTTGACTGTATTTGCAAAATAATATATAATGCTATATTGCAAGGTTATGTAATGTAAATCCGAAAGGAGGGTTTTCTATGCTGAGAACATATCAGCCTAAAAAGCTTCATAGAAAGAAAGAGCATGGCTTCAGAAAGAGAATGGCAACTAAGAATGGCCGTAAAGTTTTAGCAAGAAGAAGAGCTAAAGGTAGAAAGAAGTTGTCTTATTAAGGAAACACTGAATAAATCACGCAAAAGCTATTTGTACATCTTGCCCCTATATTTTTCGTCTGTTTGTCAAAAAAATCCTCAGAGTGCGTCAGCATTACTGCGGTTTATTTGTAAAGTATGATGAGAAATTTGACTATACAATTTGTGCAAATGATTTGATCAGTATTTCCTTAAAATGAAGGCCACTTTTAAGTGGTCTTTCTTTTTATTTTATTCTCAAAGGTGATTACATGGGAAAAGGTGTTACTTTAAAAGAGAACAGGGATTTTCTCAGATTGTACCGAAAAGGCAAAAGCTTTGTAGGTTCTTCCCTTGTAACCTATGTTCTGAAAAACAGAAGTAATGAAAAAAGGTACGGAATAACTACCAGCAAAAAAATAGGTAAGGCTGTACAGAGAAGTAGGGCAAGAAGAGTTATAAGAGCCTCTTTCTATGATCTGTACAGTGATATTATTCCGGGATACGACATTGTTTTTGTTGCAAGGGGTAAAACTCCCTATGTAAAGAGTACCCTTGTTAAAAAGGAAATGCTTAGTCACCTTAAGAAAGCAAATGTTTTAAGGACAGAAAAGTTATGAAAAAGGTTTTCATAGCAATTATTAAATTCTACAAAAAATGTATATCTCCATACACAAGCTCAAAATGTAAGTATTATCCCACCTGTTCAAGCTACGGTCTTGAGGCTATCAGTACACACGGTGCTTTTAAGGGAGGACTTATGACGGCTTGGAGGATACTAAGGTGTAATCCTTTTTCTAAGGGTGGGTTTGACCCTGTTCCTCCTAAGAAAGAGAAAAACAAAAGGAGAAAATAAAATGGCATTATTTAACTTCTTCGGAAGTATTTTTGGTTATGTTTTGTGGCCGATTTTTTATCTTGTACAAAACTACGGTATAGCAATTATCATATTTGCTATTTTGGCTAAGATTGTACTTTTTCCTTTTTCAATCAAACAGCAAAAGGCTATGGCTAACAACGCCAGACTTCAAAAGAAACAACAGGAAATTAAGGAAAAGTATAAAAACAACAAAGTAAAAGCTAATGAGGAAATGCAAAAGCTGTATCAAAAGGAGGGCGTCAGCCCAACCTCAGGATGCCTTACAAGTATAGTTCCAATGCTTGTTATGCTGGGTATCTTTTACAGTATTTCTTCTCCTCTTACAAATACTCTGCATCTTGACTCTAATCTTGTTAATTCTGCTGTTAATTATGCACAGCATATCCCGGGTATGCCTTTACATACAAACGTAAATACATACTATCAGCAGATAGAGGTTCTCAATAACTTTGGTGCTATGAGTAACACCGACTTTATTCAGAACTGCTTTACACAAGCACAGATAGATAACATTAATATGCTTGCGAATGGCTTTGACCTCATTCCGGGCAGTGGAATAAGTATGCTTGAAGTTCCGGCAACCTACGGTATGTTCGGTTCGTGGTATATTCTTATTCCAATTCTTTGTCTTGTTTCATCAATAGCAACACAAATCATTACAATGAAGCTCAACGGTACTCAAATGCAGGGCTGTATGATGTTTATGCTCCTTGCTATGCCACTATTCTCGGCATATATCGCATATTCCGTACCTGCTGCTGTTGGTTTCTACTGGATTTGCTCCACATTGTTGGGACTTGTTCAGTCCATTGTAATGCACAAGTTCTACAATCCTGTTACAATGATTGCTAATCAGGAAGCTCGTCATGTTGCACTTTTGGAACAAAACGAAAAAAATATGTAAAAGAGTTTTATAACAGAAGGTGAAAAAGTGATTAAAGAATCTATCGGAACCGGCGAAACAATAGAAATCGCCCTTGAAAATGCCTACAATGAGCTTGGTATTGATTCATCTGCAGAAGGTGTAAATTTTGAGGTTATCCAACAGCCTGAAAAGAAAAAGCTTGGTCTTTTCGGCGGTAAGGAAGCCAAGGTTAAGGTTACATTAGAAATTAAGGAGTCCCCTGCAAAGGTTGCATCCGATTATCTCAAAAGTATCCTTGATGCACTTGGTCTTACAGAAATTGAAATGACTGTTAAAGAGGAAGAGGACGGAGCTGAAATTAACCTTGAGGGTGAGGGTATCGGCTTTGTAATCGGAAGAAGAGGAGAAACACTTAATTCTCTCCAGTATCTCACAGGACTTGTTGCAAATCATGTGGAAAATAATTATTACAGAATTTCCATCAACACAGGCAATTACAGAGAAAAAAGAGAAAAAACCCTCGAAATCTTAGGCAGAAAGCTTGCTTTTAAGGCAGTTAAAAAAGGTGAAACTTCTCGCCTTGAGCCAATGAACCCTTATGAGAGAAGAATTATCCATACTGCTGTTCAAAAGGTAAGAGGAGCTATCTCTTGGAGTGAGGGAGAGAATATGAACCGTCACGTAGTGATTGGTCCTGACCCTGACGCACCAAAGAGAAATTACGATAACAGAAAAAGAAATAATAATTATAGAGGCAGACGTAGTGGTGGTTACAGCAAAAGTGGTGAAAGCACAAGCACAACACCTACCAGAGAGCCAATCAACGAAGGTAGCCTTTACGGAAAATTATAATTGAAATGGAGGCGAAATCGTCTCCATTTTTATTTTATTTAAGGTTGTGTTTTTATGAGTACAGTAACAGCAATTTCCACAGCCCAAGGACAGGGCGGTATAGGAGTAATACGAATCAGCGGTGAAAAATCTTTTGAAATTACAGACAAGATTTTTAAATCTGTAAGTGGCAAAAAAATCGCCGATATAAAGGGTTATTCTGCACTCTTCGGTCATATTTATCGCAATGACGAAAAGATTGACGAAGTAGTTGTGTTGAAATATGTTGCCCCAAAGAGCTTTACAGGTGAAAATGTTGTGGAAATCTCCTGTCATGGCGGAATGTTCATTACAAGGGAAGTTTTAAAGTGCGTAATTGATGCCGGAGCAAACCTTGCACAGCCCGGTGAATTTACAAAAAGGGCATACCTTAACGGAAAAATGGATTTGACCGAGGCTGAGTCAGTTATGGATATTATCTCCGCACAGTCAAAGGATGCTGTCCGTTCTGCAATGTATGTAAAAGAGGGTGCTTTGTATAAGAAAAGCATTGAAATTAAGGATTTGCTCCTTAACAAAACAGCTCACCTTTCCGCTTGGGCAGACTATCCTGAGGAGGACATTCCCGAGGTAACAACGGAGTCTGTAAAGGATGCAGTTGAAAAGAGCATAGCAACCCTTGAAAAACTACTTTCCACATATGATGCAGGACAGGTAATAAAAGAGGGAATAGACACAGTAATTGCCGGCAGACCAAATGCGGGAAAATCCACTCTTATGAACCTTTTAGCCGGTAGGGAAAAGTCCATTGTAACCTCTGTTGCCGGTACAACAAGGGATGTTGTTGAGGATACAGTCCTTGTGGGAAATGTACTGCTAAAGCTATCCGACACAGCCGGAATAAGAGAAACCGACAACGAAATCGAAAAAATCGGTGTACAAAAAACAATGGAAAAAATTCACAGCTGTGGTCTTGTAATTGCCCTTTTTGACAACAGTGAGAAGCTCACAGAAGAGGACACAAAATTAATTGACGAAATTAAGGATATGCCAAGTATTGCTGTTATAAACAAAACCGATTTAGATAACAAAATCAACATTGAGTATATTAAAAATAATATTAAACATTTAGTATATATTTCTGCAAAGAATGAGGAAAATATAGAAGAGCTTAAAAAAGTAATTGAAAAGGTTGCAGGAACAGAAAATTTTGACCCAAGCGGTGGAATTATTGCAAATGAAAGACAGAGAAATGCAATTAAAAATGCACTTGATAATTTATTTGAGGCAAAAACTGCTTTGGATATGGGGCTTACCTTAGATGCGGTTACAGTTTCACTTCAAGAAACTATTGATTATCTTTTGGAGCTGACAGGAGAAAGAGCGTCGGAAGAAATTGTTGACAGCGTGTTCCACAACTTCTGTGTGGGTAAGTAGAATGGATTTACTTCGATTATTAGGAAAGTCTGTTACCGTTATTGTTGACAGACCACTTGGAACAACACATCCTAACCATAAGGATATTATCTATCCCGTAAATTACGGATATATTGAAAATATATTTGCCGGAGATGGTGAGGAACAGGATGCCTATATTTTAGGTGTTGATGAAAGGGTAGATACTTTTAGTGGAACTGTGATTGCTATTATCCGTAGGATTGATGATGTTGAAGATAAATTAGTGGTTGCACCTACTAATATGAAATTTACTTCCAAAGAAATAATAGAAAAGGTGCATTTTCAAGAGCAGTATTTCAAAACAGAAATAATTATGTATTAACATATAAGGTGAAAGATATGAGTTATTTAGCAGGAAATTATGATGTTGCTGTTATTGGAGCAGGTCACGCAGGAATAGAATCTGCACTTGCATCTGCAAGGCTTGGTTGCAAAACAATAATTTTTACAATAAATAATGATGCTGTGGGCAACTGCCCATGTAATCCCTCAATAGGCGGAACAGCCAAGGGACATCTTGTCAGGGAGATTGACGCACTTGGGGGAGAGATGGGCAGAACAGCCGACGAGTGCTTTTTGCAAATGAGAATGTTAAACAGGGGCAAAGGTCCTGCTGTTCATTCTCTAAGAGCACAAATTGACAGAAGAAAATATGCCGACACAATGAAGCACAAATTAGAGTTACAGGAGAACCTTGTCCTTAGACAGGCAGAAATTGTTGACATCAAAAAAAATAGTGAGGAAAAATGGGAGCTAAAGTCCAGAATGGATGCAATTTTTACTGCAAAGGCTGTGATAATTGCAACAGGTACATACCTTGGCGGAAAAATCTTTGTAGGTGACACCTCCTACGAAAGCGGTCCTGACGGAATTTTCCCGGCAAAGTTTTTAGGACAGAGCCTTAAGGACTTAGGTTTAAAGCTGAGAAGATTTAAGACAGGTACACCAGCAAGAGTTTTAAGAAGTTCTATTGACTTTACCGACCTTGAAGTACAGGAGGGCGACGAGCCACCCGTTCCTTTCAGCTACGACACAGAAAACCTTGGAGAAAACAAGGTTGTGTGCCACATATCATGGACTAACGAAAAAACAAAAAAGATTATCCTTGACAATATAGAGAGAAGTCCCCTTTACGGCGGTAAAATTGAGGGTGTCGGTCCTCGTTATTGCCCAAGCATTGAGGACAAAATTGTTCGTTTCAGCAACAAGGAAAGACATCAGTTATTCATTGAGCCTTGCGGACTTGACACAGAGGAAATGTACTTACAGGGTATGAGTTCTTCTCTGCCGGAAGAGGTACAGACAGAATTTTATCACAGCATAAAAGGCCTTGAAAATGTTGAGATTATGCGTCCTGCCTATGCAATAGAATATGACTGCATTGACCCACTTCAAATGGACAGCACCTTGGAATTCAGAGAATTCAAAGGTTTGTACGGTGCCGGTCAGTTTAACGGCAGCAGTGGTTACGAGGAGGCTGCCGCACAGGGACTTATAGCGGGAATTAATGCAGCATTAAAGGTACAGGGCAAAGAGCCTTTTATCCTTGACAGGGCATCCTCTTATATAGGAACACTTATTGACGACCTTGTAACAAAAGGTTGTAACGACCCATACAGAATGATGACCTCCCGAAGTGAATACAGACTTATTCTCCGTCAGGATAACGCAGATGTAAGGCTAACGCCCCTTGGCAGAGAAATTGGACTTATTTCTGACGACAGGTGGGGAAGATACCTTAAAAAGCAGGAGCTTAAAAAAGAGGAATATAAGCGGATAAAAAGCACAGTTTTTGTTCCAACAAAGGAGCTGAACGATATACTTGTTTCACGTGAAACATCTCCCGTTGAAACAGGGGTAAGAATGATTGATTTGCTGAAAAGACCTCAAATCAACTATGAATGTCTATTGCCTGTTGATGTTGACCGTCCCGATTTAGACAGAAACATCTTTGAACAGGTTGAAATTGAAATAAAATATGAGGGATACATTAACAAACAGCTTGAACAGGTTGAAAAAATGCGAAAGCTGGAAAAGAAAAAGCTCCCAAAAGATGTGGACTACACAACAGTAACAGGACTACGACTTGAGGCACAGGAAAAGCTAAACAAGGTTATGCCTGAAAACATAGGACAGGCATCACGAATCAGCGGTGTTTCCCCGGCAGATATAAGCGTTTTGCTAATTTGGTTAAGTCAAAAGAGGTAAAAATATGGAAAATGAAATAATCAGCTTAGACAGTATTGAAATTGAAGAAGAAATTATCACCCACGAAAGGTACAACAGACCCACCCCAAACGGTGGAGATTACTCCGAAATTTTCTATATGGATGACGACGGAAATTATGTTGACAAAAAGGTTGCAACAAAGGCTGTAATTTATGAGTGTAAAAATGACGGCACAGCCATCAACCGCACATTTATGGAGAAAAGAAAATGATTGATGTACTGACAAATGCACTTGCAACAAAAGATATTGTTTTAAGTGATACTCAAAAACAGCAGTTTCAAAAATACTATGAACTCCTAATTGAATGGAACAACAAAATGAACCTTACAGCCATAACAGAGGAAAATGAGGTGGCAATCAAGCATTTTTACGACAGTATTACACTTCTTATGGTTGTTGATATACCAAAGGGTGCAAAGGTAATTGATGTTGGCACAGGTGCAGGTTTTCCCGGTATACCTCTGAAAATAGTCCGCCCCGATATAAAGCTAACTCTACTTGACAGCCTTAATAAAAGGCTTATTTTCCTAAATGAGGTTTGCAACAGTTTGAAAATAGATGCAGAAATTATCCACAAAAGAGCAGAAGAGGGTGGACGTGATAAAAAGCTGAGGGATAAGTTTGACATAGCCACATCAAGGGCGGTTGCAAATATGAATACCTTGTCGGAATACTGTATGCCCTATGTTAAAGTAGGTGGAAAGTTTGTTGCAATGAAAGGCAAAAACGGAACAGCCGAGCTTGAAAAGGGGATAGGGGCAGTAAAAATTCTTGGTGGTGAAAAGGAAAAAGTTGCAGAATTTACCCTACCCACAAGTGACGAAAGAACAATTATTGTAATTAACAAAAAATCCCCAACCCCAAAACAGTACCCAAGACAAAGCGGGAAAATAAAAAGTAAACCATTAGGAATTAATTAATAGCTCTTAGCCTCTTCTTACATAGGAGAGGTTTTCTTTATATAGAAAGTATTGCATATATTTATGCTCAAAAGAATTATCCAATCTTTTACGACACAATATGTTGTATATTTACAAAACAAAATTTTTTATTCGCACAAGATACGACACCGTTTTCACCTAAGTAGGAGTATTATATAGTCACAGGGAAACACGAAGGGTTGATGAAGAAAATGCGGATATTATCTAAAGACGAACGCAAAGTCGTAGATATTCCTGCAAGAAAAATCAGACCTAACAAAACCCAGCCACGAAGGGAGTTTGACGAAAGTGAACTGAGAAGTCTTTCTCAGTCCATAGCAAACAACGGACTACTTCAGCCACTGACGGTTAGGAAAATCAGAAATGACGAATACGAGCTTATTGCAGGCGAAAGAAGACTGCGAGCCAGCGTTATGGCGGGGTTTAGAACAATTCCCTGTATAGTAATGAAATGCTCCGATAAAGACTCCGCAATCTTTGCGCTTATTGAGAATTTACAGCGTAAAGACTTGGGAATGTTTGAAGAGGCAAGAGGCATCAGCCGACTTATTCGAAAATACGGCATTACCCAAGAACAGGCGGCAATTCAAATTGGAAAAAAACAATCCACAGTTGCCAACAAGCTAAGACTTTTAAGGCTTTCATATGAAGAACAGGACTGGATTATCCAAGCCGGACTTACCGAGCGCCATGCAAGGGCTCTCCTGAAAATCGGTAACGAAGATTTGAGAAAAGAGGCTCTGTCCCATATAGTAGCCGAAGGTCTGAATGTAAAGGAGTCGGAGCGTTACATTGAAAGCATCCTACATAAAAAAGTTGTACAACCCTCTTTGCCAACATCTGAAAAAAAGGTTGTCATCAAGGATGTTCGTATCTTTGTCAACACCATAAACAAGGCAGTTGACACAATGCGTCTTTCGGGGATAGACGCAATCAGTGAAAAGCAGGAAACTGCCGATTACATTGAATATACAGTAAAAATCCCCAAAGAAAAGTCGCTGAAGGATTTTCAGCACACAAACAAGCTTTCCTCTTAGGATGGGAGGCAACTCCTGTCCGATCCACTCATACCCATTTCCTTATCTGAACCCCTTGCCAAAGGTCACACAGCAATGTGTGGCCTTTTGGCGTTTAAGTGTTGTTTCTGTTTCACGTGAAACAATATTATAAAAAATTAAAACATTTGTAAACGAAAAAGTAATATATTTCCCTCAAATATCTTTAATTTTTATCCTGTTTATGATATAATTTGAAAAGAAAAA
Organism: Ruminococcus sp.; assembly: GCA_051880975.1. GTDB lineage: Bacteria > Bacillota > Clostridia > Oscillospirales > Acutalibacteraceae > Ruminococcoides. The sequence continues at coordinate 10,853 of JBJEOZ010000207.1, read as the reverse complement.
AGAAAAAATTATAGTATAGGAGAAAAAATGGCAAAGGTTATAGCAGTTGCAAACCAAAAAGGGGGAGTGGGCAAAACCACCACAGCAGTAAATCTTGCTGCATCCTTAGGTTTGTACAACAAAAAGGTACTTTTAATCGACATTGACCCTCAGGGTAACTCCACAAGCGGTTTGGGTGTTGACAGAAGAAATGTAAAAAACAGCACCTACACAATGCTAACAGAGGGTGTAACAGCAGACAAATGTATGATACAAACAGAGTTTCAAGGTCTTTATCTTCTGCCAAGTGATATAAATTTGGCAGGTGCAGAGCTTGAAATCGCAGATTATCCCCACAGAGAGTCAATTCTGAAAAATGCGGTTGTCCCCGTTAAGGAGGACTTTGACTATATAATTGTTGACTGTCCTCCCTCACTTGGGGTTATCACCACCAACGCCCTAACATTGGCTGATACAATTTTAGTTCCAATTCAGTGCGAATATTACGCACTTGAGGGACTTAGCCAGCTTATGGCTACCGTAAGAAGGGTTAAGAGGATGTACAACTCCCGACTTGACATAGAGGGTGTTTTACTCACTATGTATGACGGACGACTGAACTTAACACAACAGGTTGTGGCTGAGGTTAAAAAATTCTTCCCAAAGAAGGTTTTTGCCACAGTAGTTCCAAGGGGCGTAAGGCTTTCGGAGGCTCCATCCTTTGGAATGCCCTGCTACTATTTTGACAAAAAGTGTAAGGGAACAGAGGCATATCTTTCCCTTGCAACAGAAATAATCAGAAAGGAGAGGTCAAATGGCTAAAAAAGGCGGTCTTGGAAAAGGTCTTTCCGCAATATTTATGGAGAACGAAAGTGAGGACCAAAACAGTACGGTCACTCTGAAAATTTCTGAAATAGAGCCAAACAAGGATCAGCCAAGAACAGATTTTGACGACAAGGCTTTGTCGGAGCTTGCAGAGAGTATAGCACTTCACGGAGTTTTGCAACCACTACTGGTAAGACCACTTGTTTACGGCGGTTATCAAATTGTAGCCGGCGAAAGGCGATACAGAGCCTCAAGAATGGCGGGACTTACTGAAGTTCCTGTTGTAATTCGTGAGCTTGACGACAAGGAAACAATGGAGCTTGCCCTCATTGAAAATCTCCAAAGGGAAAACCTAACTCCTATTGAAGAGGCAAAGGGCTACAAAACTTTGATGGACACCTACGGCTTTACACAGGAACAGGTTTCTTCATCAGTTGGCAAAAGCCGTTCGGCAGTTGCAAATTCATTAAGACTTCTTAATTTACCGGAGGAAATAATTGACCTTATTTCACAGGGAAAAATCTCAGGCGGTCACGCAAGGGCATTATTATCCCTTGAAAATAAAGAGGAAATGATAGAAATTTCCCGGGAAATTATGGACAAGGATTTGTCGGTAAGACAAACCGAAAAGCTAACACAAAAATCAAAAAAGGGAGAGAAAACTCCCCCTAAAAAAGAGGAAAAAACAAACTTTTTAAAGGAAGTAGAGCTTGCCCTTACAGAAAACCTTTGCAGAAAAATTTCTGTTACTAAAAAAGGTGATGGGGGAGTTCTTTCAATAGAATTTTTCAGCCAAGAGGATTTAATAGATTTGGCAAATAAATTAGAGGAAAAGGAATAATTAAGATGATTGATATTAAGTTTTTAAGAGAAAATCCCGAAGTAGTTAAACAGAACATTAAAAATAAATTTCAGGACAGCAAACTTCCCCTTGTTGACGAGGTAATTGAGTTTGATAAAAAGTCAAGAGCAGTAAAGCAGGAGGCTGACTCTCTTAGAGCCGACCGTAACAAGTACAGCAAACAGATTGGCGCTTTGTACGGACAGGGCAAAAGGGAAGAAGCCGAGGAAATGAAAAAGCTGGTTACCCAGCAGGGAGAAAGACTTGCAGAGCTTGAAAAGCAGGAAACAGAGTTGCAGGAAGAAGTAACAAAGAGGATGATGATTATTCCAAACATCATTGACCCGTCTGTTCCAATCGGCAAGGACGACAGCGAAAATGTTGAGGTTCAGCGTTACGGTGAGCCTGTTGTTCCCGACTTTGAAGTGCCATACCACACAGATATTATGGAAAGCTTTGAAGGCATTGACCTTGACTCCGCAAGACGAGTTGCAGGAAACGGCTTCTACTACCTTATGGGGGATATTGCAAGACTCCACAGTGCAGTAATCTCCTACGCAAGGGATTTTATGATTGACAGAGGCTTTACCTACTGCGTACCCCCATTTATGATTCGTTCAGATGTTGTAACAGGTGTTATGAGCTTTGCAGAAATGGACGCTATGATGTACAAAATTGAGGGTGAAGATCTTTACCTAATCGGTACATCAGAGCATTCGATGATTGGTAAGTTCAAAGACCAAATGCTAAAGGAAGAAAATCTTCCATACACACTTACCTCATATTCACCTTGCTTTAGAAAGGAAAAAGGCGCTCACGGAATAGAGGAGAGAGGTGTTTACCGTATTCACCAGTTTGAAAAGCAGGAAATGATTGTTGTTTGTAAGCCTGAGGAGAGTATGGAGTGGTACGACAAGCTGTGGCAAAACACAGTTGACTTGTTCCGTTCAATGGACATTCCTGTTAGAACTCTTGAATGTTGTTCAGGCGACCTTGCAGACCTTAAGGTTAAGTCCGTTGATGTTGAGGCTTGGTCACCAAGACAGAAAAAGTACTTTGAGGTTGGCTCCTGCTCAACATTAGGTGACGCACAGGCAAGAAGACTAAAAATCCGTGTAACAGGCAAGGACGGAAAATACTTTGCCCACACACTTAACAATACAGTAGTTGCCCCACCAAGAATGTTGATTGCATTTTTAGAAAACAACCTTAACGCAGACGGAACAGTAAGTATTCCTGAGGCTCTCCGTCCATATATGGGTGGCAAGGACAAGCTTGTTCCTAAGAAGTAATATAGGTAAATATTAAGTTGATATAAAAAGAAACTCGAAGTTCGCAAACTTCGAGTTTTGCTTTTTCTAAGTCTTTTTACATCACTCACCCTGTCATGACAATGTGGTGAGAGGTGGGCTACTCAACTAATTGGTAGCCCCTACCGGATTGATGATGTAATAGGACCTACCCCTCAAAAAGCTCTGGGTGCATACGGGCGTAGTGAAAGATGTATTGCTGTGCAATCCCGGCATATTCCCCAAAATCCTCACCTGTCATACCCGGGAAAAGCCTTTCCATTGCCCTGCGCATCCACACATCAATGGGGAAAGCCTCTATTCTGTGCATACCGAAAAGCAGTGTGCAGTCGGCAACCTTGTTACCAACTCCTTTTATTTTACACAGCTCTGCTCTTGCATCATCATATGGAACATTTTTGCATTTTTCAAGGTCAACTTCACCGGTTGCAACCTTATGTGATGCGTCAATTATGTATTTGTTTCTAAAACCTGCCCTAAGGGGTGCAAGGTCGTCAGGTGTCAGCTTTGCAAGTGTTTCAGGCTTTGGAAATGTGTAAAAATCAGTATCTCCTATTCTATTTCCAAAGGTAGTGCAAAGTCTGTCAACAATTCCCTTTATCCTTTTAATATTGTTGTTTTGGCTAATGATAAAGGTGCATAACGCCTCCCAAGGCTCTTGCCTTAGTATTCTGATTCCCGGTGCATAGGCGGATGCCTCTTTTAGCACAGGATGAATTTTTTCGATACTACTTCTTATGCTGTCATAATCTAAATCAAGGTCGAAATAATTTCGCCAAATTTTTTCAAAGTCCTGTTCGGTTGTATTTTCGATATGTAAATCCCTGTTTTGTATTGATACTGTAACAAGTTTTTCGTATGCGACACCTGTAAAAGAGCCATCACCGTTATCCCTCCACCTAAAGGACTGACCGCAGTCAAGTGTTTCCCCTAAATCGAGAGAGGTCACATTTTTCACAACCATTGTACCGTCTTTGTAGCAATAATCCATACTCTGAACCCCCTGTATTTTTATATATTATATCACTTTTTTGAGCAGTTAGGAAGAAAATTTATTTTCCTGTTTTCACAAGGCAAGGTATGTGTTATACTGTATTCAACAATACTTTAACGGTGGTGTTTTAGATGAAAGAGGATATACGCACAATTCCTATAAATGATATTTTTTCGGAGAAAAAGGGATGTCCCTTTTGCACAATGGAAAAAATGCTTGAAAAAAATCAGGTGGCTTATATTGTAGGGGATGCAATGATGGAGCCAAACACAAGGATTGAAACAAACAAAAAGGGCTTTTGCCACAGGCATTTTTCTATGATGACTAAGGAGGGCAACAAGCTCCCCAATGCCTTGATTTTGGAAAGTCATCTTCAAGAAATTATTGATTCCCTGCCAAAGGGCAAAAAGCCTGACAAAAAGTTCCTTGCAAAGGTTAACCAGCTTACAAAAAGCTGTTATGTGTGCGACAGGATAGAAAATAATATGAACCACCTAATTCAAATTGTGCTGACAGAGTGGAAAAAGGGAAATGAGTTTGAAAGCCTTTACCGAGGTCAGGAATTTGTCTGCCTGGAGCATTACGGCAAGGTTATGGATGAGGCAAACAGCAGTTTAAGGGGAAGCACCCTAACTGACTTTTACGACGCCACAACAAGCCTTTTCAAAAATTATCTAAAGGATTTAAAGGAGGACGCAACCTACTTTTGCAGTATGTTTGACTACCGCAGTCAGGGCAAGGACTGGGGCAAAAGTATAGATGTTATCGAGAGAAGTATTGAGTTTTTGACCAAAGAAAAACCGTAGAATTTTACAAATGTTCCCTTGAATAAAAGAATAAACAAAAAACGAGCCAAGAGTTTTAGTTCTCTTGGCTCTTTGCAATATTATTTGTTATTTAACCTTAACATTCAGACTCAGGGTTTTAACACCGTTAACCTTGATTTTCAGAGTTGTAGTGCCTTTTTTAAGTCCCTTGATTTTAAGAGTTGTGGCGTTTGTCTTTGATGTAATTTTGGCAACCTTTGTGTTTGTGTATTTGTTGTTTATTGACGAAACCTTGCCATCTAATTTAACTACTGCCGTTCCGCCCTTTTTAACCTTAACAGTTGCCTTTGACAGTTTTGGTGCTGTTGTAACTGTTACCTTGCAAGTAAGCTTTTTGCCGGTTGTCAGGGTTGCTGTTATGGTAACAGTTCCCTTGTTAAGTGCGGTAATCTTTCCGTTCTTAACTGTGGCAACTTTTTTGTTTGAGGTTGCCCAGGCTTTTGCCTTTCCACCGCTGACTCCCACTGTCTGTGATGTGCCTGCCTTCATAGACAGGGACAGGCGTAGAGCAGGCTTTGGCTTTACTACAGGTACTGTTACTTTGTATACACCACCGCCAACATAATATATCTGTCCTGCGGTAATCATCTTGTTGATTTCCATTTTGATTTCGGCAAGTCTTGTTGCGTGATTTCTTGCAGAGGACTGTGGACTGTAGGAATCCTTGTTTGGATATGACGGATAGCTTTTATCCCAGTCGTTAATGATTTTTGCAGGAGTTCTGTCAGGTGTTACAAATTGTCCCTGAATTGTGCCTACTGATGTAATCTGAAGTGGCACACCGTACTTTTTGCCATTTGCTTTCCAGGCGACGAGGTATGAGTGCTTTGTAGAATCCTCTGTGTTCTCGTATGACATATCAGGTGATGTTACATAGGCTGTGTCACCAATACATTCTGTGGTGAACATAAGTCCGCAGGTTTCGTTGCCATCACTGTCGCTGAACATAATTGAATAGTAAACCCCTGACTTGATACCGCCCTCAATTTGTGCACTTGCGTCATTCAAGGTACTGAGGTCATAGGAGAGCTTGCCGTCCTCCTCTGTTAGCTTTTCCTTTTTTGTTTGCCAGCCGTAGAAGGATGTACCTGTTTCATTTTCCCAAATATGTACATAAAAATATTCGCCGTTCCACATACTTGGCTTTTCAAAATACACCTTTCCGGATATACCCGAAGCATTGGTGTCAGTGCCGGCACCCACAGATTCTGTTGCTGATGCCGTGAACATAACTGTTGAAAAACTCATTAAAACCCCGATGACAAGTAAAATACTAATAATTCTTTTCATAATTTTACCTCCTTAAATAAAAATGTAATTATTAGGTATTTTTTCCTCACTTTTATTTTAACCTAAAACAGATTAAAAGTCAATAATCTATTTCAGATTATTTAGACTATTTTCTGGGGGTGTTTTACTATGTACCGGAGAATAAGAGATTTAAGAGAGGACAGGGATTTAAACCAAACAAAGGTTGCAAAAATCCTTGGTATGTCACAGACAGGATATTCAAAATACGAAACAGGGGAAAACGATATTCCCACTCAAATTTTAATAAAACTTGCAAAATTTTATGGAACAAGCACAGATTATCTTCTTGGCTTAACCTCCGTCAAGACACCGTATCCCGATAATAGGGATGAATAATTTTTTTATAATTCCGCTGAATAATATAAATAGTGTGGTTGTGTGATAAAATAACTCTATATATTGATTATTTCCCAATGGAGGTCAATTTAATGTCAAATGTGAGAAGAATTTTTGTAGAAAAAAAGGACGGCTTTAATGTTGAAGCAAAGCAGATTCTTTGGGATTTGCGTCACAATCTTGGTGTTCGTGCTTTAACTGATTTGAGATTTGCCAACAGATATGATGTTGACGGTCTTTCAGACGAGGAGTTTGCAAAGGCAAAGTCGGCAGTATTTTCCGAGCCTAATCAGGACATTGTCTATGACGAGGAATTTCCTGTTGAAAATGGTTGGAAGATTTTTGCTATGGAGTATCTCCCCGGTCAGTATGACCAGAGGGCAGACTCTGCCTCACAGTGCGTACAGCTTTTAACAGCAGGGGAAAGACCACAGGTTGTTTCAGCCAAGGTGGTTGCCCTGAAGGGTGACATCACAGATGAAGATGTTGAAAAAGTAAAAGCATATATGATTAACCCTGTTGAAAGCCGTGTGGCATCCCTTGACAAGCCTGAAACACTTGATGTTCCTGTTGAGGTTCCCGAAAATGTTGCAAGAATCACAGGCTTTATCAGCTGGAATGATGAAGAAATGGAAAGCTACTACAACTCAATGGGCTTTGCAATGACACTTGCTGATTTAAAGTGGTGCAGAGATTACTTCCGTGACACAGAGCATAGAGATCCCTCTGTTACAGAACTTAGAGTTATTGACACATATTGGTCCGACCATTGCAGACATACAACCTTCCTCACAAGACTTGATAAGGTTGAAATTGAGAAGAAGGCGCTATCCAAGGCTATTGAGGATGCCCTCTCTGCCTACTATGAGGCAAGGGACGAGGTTTACGGTAAGGATACCGATAGAAATGTAAGCCTTATGGATATGGCGCTAATGGGTATGAAGTTCCTTAAAAAGAGGGGTCAAATTCCTGACTTAGACGAAAGCGAAGAAATCAACGCCTGCTCCATAAATGTTCCTGTTACCATTGACGGCGTAACAGAGGAGTGGCTGTTACAGTTTAAGAACGAAACCCACAACCACCCAACAGAGATTGAGCCATTCGGTGGTGCGGCAACCTGCCTTGGCGGTGCAATCCGTGACCCACTCAGCGGTCGTTCATATGTATATCAGGCTATGCGTGTAACAGGCTCCGGCGACCCAACAATTCCCTTTAAGGACACAATGCAGGGCAAACTGCCAACAAGAAAAATCACAACCGGTGCGGCACAGGGTTATTCCTCCTACGGTAACCAAATCGGCCTTGCAACAGGTCAGGTTACAGAACTTTACGACAAGGGCTATGTAGCAAAGAGAATGGAAATCGGCGCTGTTGTAGGTGCATCTCCAAAGGAAAATGTTGTGAGAGAGGTTCCTGCTCCCGATGATGTAATTGTACTTTTGGGCGGAAGAACAGGCCGTGACGGCTGTGGCGGTGCAACAGGTTCTTCAAAGGCTCACACAGAGGCATCCATTGAAACCTGCGGTGCAGAGGTTCAGAAGGGTAATCCTCCAACAGAGAGAAAAATTCAAAGACTTTTCAGAAACCCTGTTGTTTCTAAGATGATAAAGAGATGTAACGACTTTGGTGCAGGCGGTGTTTGCGTTGCAATCGGCGAGCTTGCAGACGGTCTTACAATCTCCCTTGACAAGGTAACAAAGAAATACGAAGGACTTGACGGTACAGAGCTGGCTATCTCCGAGTCCCAGGAGAGAATGGCTGTTGTCCTTGACAGGAATGATGTTGATAAATTTATTGAAGAGGCTCTAAAGGAAAACCTTGAGGCAACAGCAGTTGCAGTTGTAACAGAGGAACCAAGACTTGTGATGAACTGGCGTGGCGACACTATTGTTGACATCAGCCGTGACTTCCTCAACACAAACGGTGTAACACAGGTGGCTGAGGCTTACATCACAGCTCCTGATGCTGAGGACTGCTATCGCAACAATGTTCCAAAGGCACTTGAGGGCAAGGATGTTAAAGAGGCATTCAAGGCTAACCTTTCAAGGCTTGAATGTTGCTCACAAATCGGTCTTTCAGAGAGATTTGACGCATCTATCGGCTCTGCAACAGTAATTATGCCATTCGGCGGTAAAATGCAGTTGACCCCACAGGAGGCTATGGCTGCAAAGATACCTGTACTAAAGGGCGAAACAGACGATGCATCTGCAATGTCATACGGATATATCCCCGGTGCATCAAGATGGAGTCCATTCCACGGCTCTGCCTACGCAGTAGTAGAAAGCACATCAAAGCTCCTTGCCATTGGTGCAAACCCACTTACAGCAAGGCTCACATTCCAGGAATATTTTGAAAGACTACACGATGTACCGACTCGTTGGGGCAAGCCTGCCGCAGCACTTCTGGGTGCAATGGAGGCACAGATAAAGCTGGGACTTCCGTCAATCGGCGGTAAAGATTCTATGTCCGGCTCATTTGAGGATCTTGATGTTCCTCCAACACTTGTTTCCTTTGCAGTTGCTATGACAAAGGCAAGCAAGACTGTTTCAGCAGAATTTAAGAAGGCAGGTTCAAATGTAATTTATGTTCCTGTTCCTGAAAATAAAGAAACCCTTATGCCAAACTGGGATGCCCTTACAGAAATGTACAAGGCAGTTTACGCAATGTTTGAAAAGGGTGAGGTGCTTTCAGCATCTGTAGTTAAGGAGGGCGGTTGTGCCGCCTCAGTAGCCAAGGCTTGCTTTGGTAATATGCTTGGCTTTGAATTTAAGCCTGACTACACCTACACAATGGAAGAACTCTTTGCACCAAAGGCAGGTTCATTGATTCTTGAGCTTAAGGACGGTGCTGAGCTTTCAAGTGATGTTCTCCACTACACATTGGGTACAACAACAGACAAGGCTGAAATTGTAGTAAACGGTGAAAAGCTAACCCTTGACGAGCTTGTTGAGGAATGGACTGCTCCACTTGAAAAGGTGTTCCCAACAAAAGCAGAGGTTCCCGAAATTACAGTTGACGCTCCACTTTACACAACACGAAACACCTCTTCACCTGTTATCAAGACTGCAAAGCCAAAGGTATTCATTCCTTGCTTCCCGGGTACAAACTGTGAAATTGACACAATGAGAGCCTTTGAAAAGGCAGGTGCAGAGGTTGAAATCCTTGTTGTTAAAAACCTTATGCCATCCGACATTGAGGACACAATCAAGGCTATGGAAAAGGGAATTAAGTCAAGCCAGATTATTATGTTCCCCGGCGGTTTCTCCGGCGGTGACGAGCCTGACGGTTCAGGTAAGTTCATTGCAACTACTTTCAGAAACCCTGTTATCAGCGAGGCTGTTAACCACCTACTTAACAACCGTGACGGACTTGCACTTGGTATCTGTAACGGTTTCCAGGCACTTATCAAGCTGGGTCTTGTTCCAAACGGTGAGATTGTTGAAATCAAGGAAAATGACCCTACCCTTACCTTTAACACCATTGGCAGACATATCAGCCATATGGCTTACACAAGGGTAACAAGCACAAAGTCACCTTGGTTCTCCGCTGTTAATGCAGGTGATGTATTTGCCGTTCCTGTTTCCCACGGCGAGGGCAGATTCGTTGCAACAGACGAAACAGTTAAAAAGCTGATTGAAAACGGACAGGTTGCCACACAGTATGTTGACCTTAACGGTAACCCAAGTCAGGACATCAGATTTAACCTTAACGGTTCTGTATGCGCTATTGAGGGTATCACCTCACCTGACGGAAGAATTTTGGGTAAGATGGGTCACTGCGAAAGAAAGGGCGACAACCTATACGCAAATGTTCCTTTTGAAAAGGATATGAAAATATTTGAGTCAGGTGTTAAGTACTTTAAGTAATTTTAATTTTGCTTTCTTCATAAACATCCTAAAATATAAAGAAAAGAGCGACTGCCGTGTGACAGTCGCTTTTTTCTGTGTTTATTAAGTTATTGTTTGATGGGAGGTAAAAACCCAAAAATTCTACACCATATTCACAAGGTTTTTCTTTAGCTTTGTGCCTTTGGTGTAGTTGTTGCAAAGCTTATAGTAATTTTTTCTTGCCTTGTTCATTTTCTTGATGCCCTTGCGTACAGGAGCATTCTTGCAAAATTCGTAGTCCTCCCTTAGCATAAGCTCAAGGTCGTAAAAGGCATATCTTCTTATAGGAGTTGGCTCGTACCCTGTAAACTCATCAATGTAGTTTGTCTTAACCAGTCTGCCTGTGTATTCGGGGTTGTCAAAAAGCTCCTTTGCAGTATAGTGAAATTCATTTTGAATATCCCTGAGCTGTGACTTAACCTCAAAGAGCTTTTGTCGGTTTTCTTCGCTGTTGTCGTCAATTTTGTCGGTCTGAATGTTAAGAGCCTTTTCCTTTAGGGCGTAAATATTAATAATTGCCTGTGTAATTTTGACAATATTCTC
>JBJEOZ010000206.1:0-4208 GCA_051880975.1 Ruminococcus sp. | reverse complement strand
GCGATGATGATTGCGAAGAATGTTGCTGTGACTGTATCTGCGATGAGTGCAGAGCGGAGCTTGCGGAAAGCGAGGACGAGTAGTGCTTAAAATTTACAGAGTTCTCGGTAAAAAAGGAAGAATTACAATCCCCTATGAAATCCGCCAACGAATCGGATTCAGATACAACGATGTTCTGTCGTTTGCGGAGCTTGATGACAGCTCGGTAGTTGTCAGAAAAGAGAAAATCTGCGACAACTGCAAGGACCTTGAAGAAGATTTCGAGGAGAATTTTACCCTTGAAGATTTCCTCGACAGCCTGTCCGAGGAAGAACGGAGAGATGCACTTATTCACCTTTCTCTGCTGTGGGCAGAAAAACAGAGAATAAGTTGACCGTTGATTTGGAATAAGGTATAATATCTGTATGATGAATCGGAATTTGTAGGAGGTAAAGGTGCATGGAAACTTGGGATGCCTATGATAAAAATTTTAATAAGGTTCATAATGCAACATTGATAAGAGGAGAAGCAATCCCAGAGGGTCTATTCCATTTGGTTTGCGATATTATTGTGAAACATACGGATGGAAGCTATTTACTAATGCAACGGGATAGACGTAAGCAGTTTGGTGGCATGTGGGAAGCCACAGCGGGAGGTTCAGCATTACAGAACGAGTCTCCTTTAGATTGTGCAATCAGAGAACTCCAAGAGGAAACGGGGATTCAATCTGATAACTTAGTCGAAGTAGGACAAGTGAGAAGTAATGACACAATTTATGTAGAGTTTTTGTGCGTTACGAACTGTAATAAAGACTGTATTACCTTGCAGGATGGAGAAACCATTGCATATAAGTGGGTAAGCAGAAGTGAATTAGTCTCTTTGAATAAGAGTGAATTAGTGACCGAACGTATGCAGAAATTTATAGAAGAATTACAGCTATAAATTCTAGTTTGTCTTTCAAAAATTTCTGGACATTTGAAATTCTTTGGATATACTTGTTGCTTGAAAGGAGCGATGAGAATATGAAAAAGAAAATCGCAATAATGATAAGCATAATACTCATGGCAGGAACATTCACAGCTTGTACGGCAGAAGAAAAAATGGATAATAGTTCTTTATCACCCACGGCTTCAATTTCCGTGGGTGTTTCTGCATCTGGGGAAAGTTCTGAAATGGCAACAACCGAAACAACAACCAACACCGAAAAAGCCACAGTTTCAAAAGGAACAGAGCCTTCGGGACAGAATACTAGAACCGAAGAAAAAGCCGACTGTGGGCAAAATTCGGCGGTTGTTTCGGCAACGGATCCGATTCAAGAAACACAATCCAAGGTTCAGAACAACAGCAGGAATACAGCGAGCAGTAATAAGCAAAAATCGGAATCGACTGCTAAAAAAGAAACTGAAAATTCTACTCAAAAGCCTGCTGAAAAGTCTACTCAAAAGCCTGTGCAGAAGCCTACAGAAAAGCCGACACAGAAACCTACGCAAAAGCCGACGCAACCGCCTACAAAGGCAAAAACGGTTGATGTTCAGTATGCGGTGAGTGCCTGCATAGCCTACGGTCAGCAGCTTGGAATGAAATACGATTCCTCACTAAACACAGGCAACGCAAGCTGGTTCTCACCCACAAACGCATCATATTATGATGATACGCAAAGCCTGACGGCAGATTGCTACGGTGATGTTGAGTATGTAGCCTACTACTACAAAAGTGACGGCATTACTCCAAGCGACTTATCATTCAATGTAATCGCAGACAATAACAAAATATATGTAGTTTACTGCTAATTAAAGCATAGACAGCACTCATAATCGGGTGCTGTTTTTTTTTGAAAGGAATGATCCCAATGAAAATAAACCAAATAACTCTATCAGATCTCCGCCATATGAACGGCAAGGAAGGACTCATCTTGCAGGGATGCGGCGGTGAAACACAGGAATGGGTGGACGGCATCAATAAAATGCTCACGGACAAGGGAATACTTCTTGACAATACAAAGTTTGAGAATGTTTCGGTGTTCAAGAGTGACGGCGTAACCTGTATTTTCTATCCCTTTGAAGATGTACACCTTGACATTGGAAAGCTTGCAATGTGGCGGTTGCAGTCCTACACAGCCTTTGCAGGAATGTGGCTGTCCGATTATGTGGATAACAGGCTCGGCGGTTTTGAACCTGAGCAAAACAAAGCAGAAAAGGTCAAACCCGACTGTGCATTAATAGGCTGTAACGGCAACATATTCAATCTTATGGGCATTGCAAGCCACACCCTTAAGCAAAACGGTATGGCTGACGAGGCAGAAATGATGTGCGCTCGAATCAGGGGTGCAGAAAACTACTGTGAAGCGCTGAACATTATCGGCGAGTATGTAAATATCACAGACGGCAGCGAACAGTCTGATGATATAGATGAAGATTTCAATGAAGGGCAGGCGATGAAATTATGATTGTATTTAAAACAGAATAAAACATCAATCGGGGCAAGGGTAAAATCTTGCCCCATATTTTTTATGAAAGGAATTTTAAAATGACGAACTTAATCAAAAACAAAAAGTTCACAAGAATAACGGCACTTTTACTTGCGGTGTCAGTAATATTCGGAACAATGTTTGCACTCCCCGTAAGTGCGGCAAGCGGTGATAAGGTTACAATCACCTTTGATTACTGTTATGACAGCGCAGGCAACATAATCAAATTTCAGCAGACAACGGTCAGTGACGGTTATACTGTAGGTATAGTTGGCGAAGAGCTGTGCAAGATTTTTGCAGACGGAAAAGAAGCCTACTGCATTGAACCCGGTCATACCCTCTACTCAGGCAATACGCTGACAGAGGACGGTTCAACCGTCTGGAAGAATTTAGGCTCGGCAAAGCAGAAAGCAATCAATCTTGCTCTGCTCTACGGCAAACCCGGTTCGGGGAAAAGCTTGAGCGGAACAGAGGATCAAAAATGGGTAGCAACACAGCTGATTGTATGGGAATTTGTTTCAGGATGCAGAAATACTGCCGACGGTTACAAGTGTACAAATACAAAGTTCATTGACGGCATTTGTGCAGGCGGAGCAAATCCCGGAGTTAAGTCGGTTTACAATGCAATCTCAAAAAGTCTTTCAAATTACTCAACCGTTCCAAGCTTTGCATCGGCAATCGCTTCAAAGGCTGAAACCTATGAAATGAAATACTCGGACGGAAAGTACACTTTAACCCTTACCGACAGCAACAATATTCTTTCGGATTTCAGCTTCAAGACAACAGGCGGTGTGAGTGCATCGGTATCAGGCAACAAGCTGACCTTAATTTCAACTTCGCCAGTCAATGATGCAGTAACATTCAACTCTGCAAAGTCAATGCCCGATGTCGGCAAAACCATGCTTGTTCCCTATGGAGATGCTACTTTACAGGATGTAATCAGCGGTGTTGAAAATGACGCTGACCCGATAAGAGCATATTTCAAAGTCAAGACAAGCTCAGGTAATCTCAAACTGGTCAAAACCTCCGAGGACGGCAATGTTGCAAATATTGAGTTTACCGTAAAAGGCGATGGTTACAGCAAAACTGCAAAAACCAATTCAAAAGGCGAATTTGAATTAACAGACCTTGTTCCCGGAAGTTACACCGTTACCGAAATTACAGACAGTAAGTACGAAACGCAGAAATCGCAGACTGTTAAGGTGGAAAGCGGTAAAACTGCAACGGTGACTTTTGAAAATGTCCTAAAGAAAGGCAGTCTTGAAGTTGTAAAGACAAGTGAGGATAATTTAAACGAGGGTGTAAAATTCCACCTTTACGGAACTTCACTCAGCGGTGCAAGTATTGATATGTATGCAATGACAAACGCTGACGGTGTTGCTATTTTTAAGGATGTTCTCGTTAGCGGTGACAAGCCATATACGCTTGAAGAAGTCAATGCTGCCGACAGATATGTTGTTCCCAAAACACAGACAGTACCGATTGAGTGGAACAAGGTAACACAGAGGTCATTTGACAATGTTTTGAAAAAGTGGAATCTTACTGTTACCAAAACAGACGCTGAAACAAAGACTTCACAGGGTAACGCAACACTTGCAGGAGCAGTTTACGGTATCTACAATAACGGCAAGTTGGTAGACAAATACACCACAGACAAGAACGGCAGTTTTACAACTTCATACTATGTTTGCGGAGTTAATTGGACTCTGAAAGAAATTGAGCCGAGCGAGGGTTATCTCCTTGACGAAACCGAATACCACAT
>JBJEOZ010000205.1:0-4254 GCA_051880975.1 Ruminococcus sp. | reverse complement strand
GTCCGGACTTTGATACAAAAACTGCACTTAACGAGCAGATTGAATTGCTTGAATTTCAGAAAAAACGCCTTGATAAAATCATCAGCTCCGCCCGTGAAATATTAACAAAAGGAGTGAATAATATGAGCTTTTCCTCATTTGACAAAACAGAGCTTGAGGAGTATTGCGCCGAGGCAAAGGAAAAATGGGGACATACAGATGCATATAAGGAGTATGAGCAAAAGCATACAGACTCGGAAGATAAAACCGAAGAATTTATGCAGATTTTCGCAGAAATAGGAAAGGTTAAGCATCTTTCTCCCGACTGCGAGGAAGTACAAAGGCTGATTAAAAAATTACAGAATTTCATCACGGAAAATTACTACACCTGCACAGATGAAATTCTAAAAGGCTTGGGCGAAATGTATGTCAGCGACGAACGCTTTAAGAATAATATCGACAAAGCAGGCGGTATCGGCACAGCCGAATTCACCGCAAAGGCAATTAAATGTGTATAGCTTTTCAACGAAAGCCGAGGGCGTTTGCTCTCGGCTTGAATCATTTTTATTGACAACAACTTATTTATAAAATATCATATAATTATAGTTTTATAAGCATTTTTGTAAAATGCAGTCAGAAGAAGGCTTCGATATGAAAATCAAGGAATTAAGCAGAAAAAATCTTAACAAGGCGCTCCCTTTGGTGTGGGATGTCTTTTCAAAATATGAAGCGACAAATTATTCCGAAAGCGGTAAGCAGGCATTTTGGAACGCAATTCACTCCGAAGAATATCTTGATTCGCTGACCGCTTACGGTGCATTTGACGGCAGGGAGCTATTAGGAATAATTGCCACAAGAAATGAGGGCAGTCATATTGCATTATTTTTCGTTGACGGAGCGCATCAAGGCAAAGGAATCGGCAGAAAGCTATGGAACACAGTCCTTACTGATAACATATCAAAAACCGTAACCGTCCATTCGTCCTTGTTTGCAACCCCGATATATAGTAAGCTTGGTTTTGTTCAAACAGATGATGTTCAGGACGATGGCGGTATTCAATATGTGCCGATGGAATATCAAATGGTTACCAATGAAAACTGTCCTTGCGAAAAAACAAAATGTAAACGGCACGGACATTGCAATGAATGTAGGGCAAGGCACGCCGAATCCGCACAACCCCGCCCTTGTGATAGATAAATATACGATAGAAAAGTGAGGCATACAATGGCGAATTTCGTAACAATTTTAAGAATTATTTTTAGTATTGCATTGCTGTTATGCCCTGCTTTTTCTCCTGCGTTTTATGTGCTTTATCTGTCAGCAGGCTTTACAGATATGATTGACGGCACTATTGCCCGAAAAACAAATACGGTAAGTGATTTCGGCTCAAAGCTCGATACGGTTGCAGATTTTGTATTCATCGTTGCAAGCCTAATTAAACTCATTCCTATTTTAGATATTCCGACTTGGATTTATATTTGGGCAGGCATTATTGCGATAATAAAAATAATAAACATAGCTTCCGGATTTATAGTACAAAAAAGGCTTGTCGCTGTGCATTCCGTTATGAATAAGGTTACAGGACTGCTTCTGTTTATTCTTCCGCTGACATTGAGCATTATTGATTTGAAATACAGCGGAGCATTTGTCTGTGCATTAGCAACATTTTCGGCAATACAAGAGGGACATTACATAAGAACAAAGAGGACAGAAGTATGATTTTTGAAACAGAACAATTTCAGAAAAGCAATTCCAAAAAGGATATTGTGGTTTATATTCACGGCAAAGGTGGAAATGCAAGCGAGGCTGAGCATTATAAACAATTCTTCAAAGAGGATGTCTATGGCTTTGATTATAGGTCGGAAAATCCTTGGGATGCAAAGGCAGAATTTACGGATAAATTCAAAGAGCTTTCCGAGAAATACAACAGAATCACCTTGATTGCTAACAGCATCGGAGCGTATTTTTCAATGAATTCGGGTATTGAAAAATATGTCAACAAGGCGTATTTTATTTCTCCTATCGTAAACCTTGAAAGGTTAATCAAAAATATGATTGAATGGGCAGGAACAACCGAGCAGGAGCTTGAGGAGAAAAAAATAATTCCTGTTGATTTCGGAGATGATTTATCTTGGGATTACCTTCAATATGTTAGAAATCATAAGATAAGCTGGACGGTGCCGACCGATATACTTTACGGGAGTGCTGACACCCTGCAATCACTTGATACAATTAAGGAGTTCTGTTCAAAAGCACCGGCTACACTTACAGTAATGGACGGCGGAGAGCATTGGTTTCACACAAAAGAACAGATGGAATTTTTAGATGAGTGGATAGGAATATTAACGAGGACAGAACTATGAAGAAAATAGGTTTAATGGGCGGGCTCGGTCCTGCCTCAACAATAGAATATTATACCGAGCTTGTTAATCTCTGTCTGTCGGAAAACGGTGGTACGGAATACCCGAAAATCATAATTGACAGCGTTGATTTGGCAGAGCATACAAAATATTTTAACGACAAAAACTATGAGAAAATCGGTGATTTGATTTATGAAAGTCTGCTCACATTGAAAAACGCAGGAGCCGAGGTTGCAGGAGTTACAGCAAACACCGAGCATATTGCGTGGGGTTTTGTAAAGGACAGATTACCCCTGCCGACAATAAGCATTGTTGATGCGGTTATTGATTATTGCACCAAAAATAATTTCAATAAAATCGTTGTATTTGCTACTGCTTGGACGCTAAAAAGCGGACTTTATGCCAACGCACTGCAAAAGGCAGGAATTACGCACATTGTGCCTAATGATGAGGATATCGAACTGCTCGGAAATTTGATATATCCCAACCTTGAAAACGGTATTGTAAACACCGAGGACAAGGAAAAAATGATTGCCTTGGCAGAGAAATATATCAAGGAAAACGGCGCCGATTCCCTGCTTTTAGGTTGCACGGAAATTCCGCTGATGATTAAAGAAAATGATGTTTCCGTGCCTGTCATAAACACAACAAAAATACATATCAAGGCAATATTTGACAAGGCTAATTCATAAAGGTGGCGAAGCACATGAAAAAATTTGATGTTCATCAATTAAAAATCGAATTTCAAGTAACAGAACAAATCAAGCGTTATGTATATGTATATATCATTGAGGCAGAGCACTTGTATATGATTGATTCCGGTGTATATGGCTGTGAAAAGCAAATTGAACAGTATTTGAAGCAGATAGGCAGAGATATTTCGGATATTAAGGCGATATTCCTTACTCATGCACATCCGGATCATATCGGCTCTGCTTCGTGGTTTCAGAAAAATATCGGATGCAAAATATATGCAAGTGACGGAGAAAGAAGATGGATTGAGGATATTGACCTTCAATACAAGGAAAGACCTATACCGAATTTTTATAATCTTGCAGGTAAATCTGCCATTGTGGATACTGTTGTCAAGGACGGAGATAAAATAGAGCTTGAGGATGGTCTGCGGATTGAAGCAATTAGTACGGTAGGAC
Organism: Ruminococcus sp.; assembly: GCA_051880975.1. Taxonomy (GTDB): domain Bacteria; phylum Bacillota; class Clostridia; order Oscillospirales; family Acutalibacteraceae; genus Ruminococcoides. Next base: position 764 of record JBJEOZ010000205.1, on the reverse strand, counting down.
ACTCTATTGACGGTATGTCATATAAAATACAAAGGTCATTATTTATCGGTGATGCTGTTCCTGTCAGCGGAGATATTCCGATTTTTATTGACGAGTGTGGAACAAGACGTACCCTTGAACATTTGGAAAAAACTGACGGCATAGATTTTTACTATCCTGCGTGGGATTATTCATATACAAGAAATGTAATGCTTAATAAAATAGCCGGGGCAAAAAGAATAGTAGATACGCTTAAGCAAGCAGTTACGGAATTAGATGATAGTTTAGAATTATCAATGTTAGTGGATTCTGTTTGTGAAAGATTGAAAATGCCGATGCTTAAAGCTAATCCGTTATTTGCAAGAACAATCAGTTGCTTGAGAGAGGAAAGACAATCATGAGTTGTTATTTTATAGTAGATACATATATTGACACAAACGGAAATCAGAGCGAGTATGAGGAATACATTGAGTTAGTAAAGCCAATAGTTGAAAGCTATGGCGGTGAGTATTTAGTGCGCTCCAACAAGGTATCGGCATTATCCGATAAACGAAATCCTCAACGGGTAATTATCATTAGATTTCCGTCAAGAGAAGAACTTGAAAAATGCTTTGCATCAGCAGAATATCAAGAAATTATGAGCAAAAGAGAAGAAAATGTTGATTCAAGAGCGTTGATTGTTGAACAGGATTAGCAGTGCAGAAAAATGTATAAGGAGCTTTTAGTGATAAAAATTATGTTTGTGTGCCACGGGAACATTTGCCGTTCGCCGATGGCTGAATTTG
>JBJEOZ010000204.1:0-4265 GCA_051880975.1 Ruminococcus sp. | reverse complement strand
TGTCCCCGAAAGCGAAGTCCGCTTTATCCACGAAGCAGATACCGATGTGAAGAAAAAAGAACTGTTCCAAAAGACCCGTAAAGGCGAGGTCAGAGTGCTTCTCGGTTCTACGCAGAAGATGGGAGCCGGCACGAATGTTCAGGACAGACTCATCGCACTTCACGATGTGGATTGCCCGTGGAGACCGTCAGACTTGGAGCAGCGTTCCGGTCGAATTATCCGTCAGGGCAACTCAAACCCTGATGTAGATATTTACCGCTATGTAACGGAGCAGACCTTCGACGCATACCTGTATCAGCTTGTAGAGGGAAAGCAAAAGTTCGCCAGTCAGATTATGACGAGCAAATCTCCGGTGCGTTCTGCCGAGGATATTGATGAAACCGCCCTGTCCTATGCAGAGATTAAAATGCTTGCCACCGGCAATCCGTATATTAAGGAAAAGATGGATTTGGATATTCAAGTCCAAAAGCTGAAGCTCTTAAAATCCAACTTTCTCTCTGAAAAATACGCTTTGGAAGATAAGATAATCAAATATTATCCGCAGCGAATTACAGCTTTGGAAAACCGCATTGAAGGCTTGAAGCAAGATGTAGAAACTGCGAAACAGCACCCGAAACCAACGGACGACCGCTTTGTCGGTATGGAGGTTAAGGGTGTTTTTTATTCCGAAAAAGCCGACGCCGGTAAAGCAATCATTGAAGCCTGCAAGCAGATGAACAGCCCCGACCCTATTCCTCTCGGCAAGTACCGAGGGTTTGAAACGGAGCTGCTTTTTAATACCGCAGAGCGAAATTATGAGGTTCGACTGAAAGGTGCGACAAGCAGAAATGTTCCTCTCGGCGATGACGCACACGGCAATATTATCCGTCTTGATAACGGTATTGATAGATTTGCCGAGAGCTTATCGCTTGCGGAAAACGACCTTGAGAACACCAAAAATCAGTTGGAAACCGCAAAGAAAGAAGTCCAAAAACCCTTTATCCAAGAGGAAGAACTCAAGACAAAGCTTGCCCGATTGGACGAGCTGAATATCTTGCTCAATATGGATAAGCGTGATAACGAAATTGTCGGCGGCGAACCCGATGAGGGCGAAGTGCCGAACGAACGAAAGGAGACCAGCTATGAACGATAAAATGACACCCGATAAAGAAAGAGAAAACTGCCCTTGCAGAAAGGCAATCATCAACCCTTTTGACGCAATGATGATGGTTGTGGTCAGGAGACTTGATGAAGCATATCACGAATTGAAAAGAAGCAAACCGCCCGCAAAGGAAGCAGAATTTGCACTTAGAAATGCAAAGCTTTGTTTCTACGGAGAGTTGGTTCGACAGAGCATTGAAACGGTGTTCTCACCGGAAGAAATCATCGCTTTGTATGAAAACGACGACCTTGCGGGAGGTGCTTGGACTGTTTGGAATGACATCGGCTGCCCTGTTGATAAGATACTCATTATCATTGCAAAGCTCAGTATCAACGAAACGATACAGAAAGCGGTTGCCGATTTGCTGATGTAGAACGGCGGTGATACCTATGCCGTATATAGCACCGGAAGTCATAACCGAAGCCAAACGAATGGACTTATTAACCTATCTCAGAGAGTATGAACCGGGCGAGCTTGTGAGGTTTTCAAACAACACCTACACCACAAGAACCCACGACAGCTTGAAGATTTCCAACGGAAAATGGATGTGGTGGTCGAGAGGTATCGGGGGCAAATCCGCCCTCGATTACCTTATCAAAGTCCGTGGAATGGATTTTGTGGAAGCGGTTCAGACCATTATGGGAAATGGTTCAGTCAGTTTTCCGACTTGCGAAAATATCAAAAGCTATGAGGAACAGCCTTTGCTTTTGCCTGAAAAAAGCCCTACTGCCGATGTGGTATTTGATTACCTTTTCGGGCGTGGGATTGATTTTGAAATCATCAACCACTGCTTGGAACAGGAGCTAATCATTGAGTCGCTTCCATATCACAATGCTGTTTTTATCGGCTATGACGAGAACAAAGAACCTAAATACGCCGCCTACAGAGCAACAAATCAATCAAGGATTATGGGCGACTGCACCGGCAGTAAAAAGCAATATTCTTTCCGCCTGACTGCCGAAAACACCGGAGAGGTTCATCTTTTTGAGTGTGGTATTGACCTGCTTTCCTATGCAACTTTGATGAAGCTGGAGGGCAAAAACTGGCGACAGTTTAACCTTGTTTCTCTTGCGGGAGTGTATTCCCCAAAGCAGAGAATTGAGGACTCGAAAGTGCCTGTTACACTCAGCAGACTGCTTGAAAAAGACAAAACAATCAGGCGAATTGTTCTTCATTTGGACAATGATATTGCCGGAAGAAAAGCGACCAAAGCGTTGCAGACGATTCTTTCAGATAAGTATGAAGTCGTTGACGACCCTCCCCAATACGGGAAAGATGTCAACGACTTTCTTTGTAAACGCTTAGGGATAAAAGATAAAACCGAAAGGAGTTTTGCACGATGAAACTAAAAGAAATCAGAGAAATGTACCCGGAGGGTACGCAGATTGTACTCACTGAAATGGCTGGCGAAAGTCAAATGCCCTACGGTCTGAAAGGAACGGTTAAGTTCGTTGACGACGCCGGACAGATTCATATGAGTTGGGAAAACGGAAGCTCTCTCGCTTTGAATATTCACGAGGACACCTTTGAAAAGGTCGAAGCACCGGAGAGGATTTCTGTCATTCTTGTTGAGCCGGGCAGGTATCCGAAGCTCATTGAAATAGAGGATACGCTGGAAGCAATGCAGTCTCTTGTGGAGGGAGATATTGAAGAATATATGCCCTTTGAGGACGAGGTTGCCATCATCTGCAACGAGGAAGGAAAGATGAACGGTATGCCGCTGAACAGGGCAGTTTATTCCGAACCTGAGAATGTTGAGATGAGCTATCCGCAGTTGAAAGCTCATTTCCGGCAGGCAGAAAAAGAAAGAAACCACACGACCGGATATATTGTTTTTACGGCTGACAGCTTTGACAAGCCTTACACAGAGGAACAAAGAACCTATGTTGTTAGCAGTAACAACAAGGCTTTCATTGAGGGTATGGGCGGATATTCTATCTATGCTTCTTCCCTTGACGGCTCGGATAAATGTGTGCGACTGGAAGCATATATGGCTGATGAACACGGCGGCAAGGACGGTTGGAAGATTGAAAAATGTTATGTGAAAGATGACAGCAACCGTGAAATGCTTGACATTATTGCCGGCAAGTTCTTCATCGCTTACGCACCGATTGAGTCCGAAAAGTTTCTCAGTATGCCGAAAGAACTGGCTCGTAAGTATGAGGAAAAGTTCAAATACCCGGAGAGATTTTACAAGTCTTTGGACGGTATTGAAGCAAAGCCGTATAAGCCTGTCTCAAAGGATATGGAGAGATAAGAGTCAATCTATGGGGCAACCCTGAGTGTCTGCATAATCTTAGCGAGCAGACCATTTATGGACAGGAATGTCCAAAACGGTACACTCGTTAGGGGTTGCCCCTAATACCCCAAGCAAGAAAGGAGCATAAACTATGCGGGAGATAGTATTGGTCGCCGCCGGGTTAATCATCGGCGGCTTTTTCGGAGTAACAACAATGTGCCTGTTTCAGATAAACCGGGACAGGAACTATATTAACAGAAAGGACAGCGATAAAAATGAGCAAGAGAAACATTGAAAAGCACATTCTGATGAACAAGGCAGAAGCTCAGGATTTGCAGAAAAAAGCAAAACGGGCGTGTCTTTCCGAAGGCGGTCTTATCCGTTTGCTTCTCAAAGGCTACGAGCCGAGAGAAAAGCCCGACGAAAGATTTTACGATGTTATGCGTGAGCTTTCTGCTATCGGCAACAACATCAATCAGCTTGCGGCAAAAGCAAACACCCTCGGATTTGTGGACTCACCGCAACTCAAAAAGGAAGCCGAGCGTTGGCACAAGTTTCAGGCTGATGTGGAGCGTACTTTTTTAAGACCCGATAAGAGCGATATGAAATGGCAGTAAGTAAATTGTGGTCGGTCACATCAAGGCTCGGTCAGGTAATCGACTATGCCGCCAATCCCGAAAAGACGGCGGCAGATATTTACACCGAGGAACAGTATCAGGCTCTCCGTGATGTTCTCAGCTATGCAAAGGACGAAGAAAAAACCGAGCGTGAGTTTTTCGTTGAGGGTATCAACTGCAACCCTGCGACCGCAAGAGACCAGTTTGTATCTGTGAAAAAAGCATACGGAAAAGACGACGGCATTCAAGCCTATCACGGATACCTGAG
>JBJEOZ010000203.1:0-4316 GCA_051880975.1 Ruminococcus sp. | reverse complement strand
TTGCCACAACGCAAACCGCAACTGCACTGTATTTTAATTCAATAACGCTTAGGGTCAAGGGAAGTATGAAAAGGAGTAAGCCTGTAACCTTATTCATAACAGTATGCTCCGCCACAAATTTTTTCTGTACAATAAAGCCTGAAACCACATTGATAACCTTTATAAAAGCAATTATCCCTACCCATATCCAAAGCCATAACGGTATGTCTATCACAGGAAGAACCTTAATCAGGCTGACCGCAACAAAAATGAAATCAGCAACGGTATCCAGTTTTGACCCAAATTCGGTTACGGTATTGGTTTTCCTTGCCACCGTTCCGTCAATCATATCAGTAATTCCGGCAGACAGGTACAAAGCATAAAATGTCGGTGACAGTGCAGGAAAGAACAGCATTAATATACTGCACAAAATACGGCAACTTGTTATGAAATTTGCCATACACCTACTCCCCACTCTAATAACTTCTTCTTTTCATATGATATTGTCTTATCTTTTATAAAAACACATATATAATAAGCTTTATAATTTCATAATTATCATAACAGTTTAAAAATGTCAAGCATTTCTCATTTATATCTGAAAAAATACAAAAATAAAAGCCTGCAAAAACTTGAGTTTCTGCAGACTTAGTTGAAATTCTACGCCTTTTGGAAGTCACGAATGTAACTATCTATAGACTTTTGAGAAAACTTAAGAATTACAAGCCTACTAAATTCAAAGTAAAAGACAGCTGTTACGGTTAAGTTATCTCATATTGACTTATCAAACAAAAAATATAATAATTATCCCGGCATAGGTTAGAAATATTATTTATCAATCTTTGGAAGTCCGGCAAAGCCCTTTTCAAGTTCTTCGTCGGTTGGGATGTAGTCGCTCATCTCTCCGTCATTATACTTTTGGTATGCTACCATATCAAAGTATCCTGTGCCTGTAAGACCGAACAGAATTGTCTTTTCCTCTCCTGTTTCCTTACATTTTAATGCCTCGTCAATAGCAACTCTGATAGCGTGACTGCTTTCGGGAGCAGGTAAAATACCCTCAACTCTTGCAAACTGCTGGGCAGCAGCAAAAACAGAGGTCTGCTCAACCGATGTTGCCTCCATAAGTCCGTCATCATAGAGCTGAGAAAGTGTAGAACTCATTCCGTGATAACGCAGTCCGCCTGCGTGGTTAGCTGAAGGAATAAATCCGCTGCCCAGTGTATACATCTTAGCCAGAGGACAAACCATTCCGGTGTCGCAGAAGTCGTAAGCATACTTACCTCTTGTGAAGCTGGGACAGGAAGCAGGCTCAACGGCAATAATGCGATAGTCAGCCTCGCCTCTGAGCTTTTCTCCCATAAACGGAGAGATAAGTCCTCCTAAGTTGGAACCGCCTCCGGCACAGCCGATGATAATATCGGGCTTAACTCCGTATTTATCCATAGCAGCCTTTGCCTCAAGACCGATAACCGACTGGTGCAGTAACACCTGATTTAACACGCTTCCCAAAACATAGCGATAGCCCTCTGTTGAGGTTGCAACCTCAACAGCCTCGGAAATAGCACATCCAAGGCTTCCTGTTGTACCGGGATGTGCCTGTAAAATCTTTCTTCCAACGGATGTGGATGTTGAAGGTGACGGTGTAACACTTGCTCCGTAGGTTCTCATAACCTCTCTTCTAAAAGGCTTTTGTTCATATGACACCTTAACCATATATACCTTACAGTCAAGACCAAAGTAAGAACAAGCCATTGAAAGTGCAGTACCCCACTGACCGGCGCCTGTTTCGGTAGTAACACCCTTAAGTCCCTGCTTTTTAGCGTAATATGCCTGAGCTATTGCGCTGTTAAGCTTGTGGCTTCCGCTGGTATTGTTGCCCTCAAATTTGTAGTAAATCTTTGCAGGTGTGTCCAAGGCTTTTTCAAGGAAATATGCTCTGATAAGGGGTGACGGACGGTACATTTTATAGAAATTCTGAATTTCCTCGGGAATATCAAAGTATGCGTCGGTGTCGTTAAGCTCCTGAGCAACAAGCTCCTCACAGAATACCGGATAAAGCTCCTCAGCCTTCATCGGCTCAAGTGTTGCGGGATTGAGCAAAGGAGCAGGCTTATTTTTCATATCAGCTCTGACATTGTACCATTTTGTGGGTATCTCTTTTTCGTCAAGATAAATTTTGTATGGGATTTTTTTCTCTTCCATCGTTTTAACCTCCTGAATTATGTTTTGTTAACACTTTATATTTTAATGCTTTAAATCGCTATCTTGTAGTATTATAACATAGAATTATTCAAATGTCACGCAGTTTTTTAAGAATTCTATTGTTGAGTCTAAAAAATTATGATAATATAAAAATAGAAATCAATTATGATAAAAAACAGGAATTACATAAACCGATAAACAAATCAAAGAGAGGAGATTTTCAAATGGATAAGTGGTCGGTGATTCAGTATCTGGAGGAAAGAGCCGAGGACTTTTACAGGTTGAGTGATAAAATCTGGGAAAATGCCGAAATTAAGTTCAAAGAGAAACAGTCGGTAAAGGATTATGTTGCTTTTTTGGAAAATGAAGGCTTTAAAGTAACCGTTGGAGATGCAGGTCTAAAGACGGGCTTCCATGCCCGGTGGGGAAACGGAAAACCTGTGATTGGCTTTTTGGGAGAGTATGACGCACTTGCAGGGCTTAGCCAAAAGGCAGGTGTTGACCTTAAGGAGCCTTTGGTAAAAGAGGGCAACGGACATGGTTGCGGTCATAATCTTCTTGGTGTGGGTGCATTAATGGGCGCAGTGGGCTTTAAGCATTTTCTGGAAACGGAAGGAAAAACCGGAACCGTAGTATTTTTCGGATGCCCTGCCGAGGAGGGCGGAAGCGGAAAAACATTTATGGCTCGGGAGGGTTGCTTTGATAAGCTTGATTTGGCATTAAGCTGGCATCCTCACAACTGCAATATGATGCCTCCCGGACCTGTTTTGGCTAATGACTCCATCCGTTACAGCTTTACCGGTAGAGCGTCCCATGCGGCGGCGGCGCCGGAGGCAGGAAGAAGCGCACTTGATGCCCTTGAGTTGATGAATATAGGTGTTCAATTCCTCAGGGAGCATATTCCCTCAACTGCAAGAATTCATTATGCCATAACGGACGCCGGAGGAATTTCGCCAAATATTGTTCAGCCCTATGCATCGGCACTGTATCAAATCAGAGCGCCCTTTACACCTGAACTTTCCAATCTTTATGAGCGTATCAACAATATAGCAAAAGGCGCAGCCATGATGACCGAAACACAGGTAGAAATCAAATTCCTGAAAGGAACCAGCAACACAGTGCTGATTCCGGCGCTGGATGAGGTAATGTACAAAAATATGTGTGAAATTCCAAACCCTGTTGAAAATGCGAAGGATATTGCGTTTGCCGATGAAATCGTCAAAACCCAGATGCCTGAAGACAAAATTCCTGAAAATGTGTTTGATTTAAAGCCCAAAAATTGGAACAAGTCAGGAAACATTCCAATTCCGGGTTCGTCGGATGTGGGAGATGTAAGCTGGGTTTGTCCTGTTTCACAGTGTGGCATAGGCACTTGGCCGGTAGGAACTGCCGCCCACAGCTGGCAGGCTGTAGCCTGTGGCAAGAGTGATTTTGCCCACAGGGGAATGCTTTTTGCCGGTCAGATTATCGCAGCAACGGCTATTGATGTTTGCAACAACCCCGAAATCATAGAAAGTGCATGGAAACAGTTAAAAGAAAAGACAGGAAATCACCCCTACCATTGCCCAATTCCACCGGAAATCACACCGGAAATCCTGGAGTCTGAAACAACATAAGCACCAAGGAATTTTTCCTTTGATTATCAAAAACGGTGGATGTTACTGTTGGCTAAAGTACAAATTATGATGCCTGACAACTTCCTAAAAAGGCTATCGATACTTGAAAAGCATACAGATGAAATAACTGAGGCTTTTTTAAAGAATTGTGCAAAGGTTGTACCCTCCACTTTTAAATTAGCTTACTTTATTTTAATATCCACATTGACATCAAAATGCCACTTGATTATTTCACTCAAGTGGCATTTATTTTTATATATTTTGTAATTGGGAATTTACAAAAATGCATACAGCACCGGCAAGCTGTCAGGTTATACAAAGGAAGAGAGAACAAATAAAACATATATCAAACCCATCTGTTATGCCGTTAAGCTTTTTCAAATTCCTTTTGACATAATACATTTCTGTAGTTTCAAAAGTTGTATGAACAAGCAATATGATTATAATAATTCTATACAATACCTTTCCATAATAATCTCTTTTATTCAAACTCCTACCTATTAAGCAACTTTCTTT
>JBJEOZ010000202.1:0-4318 GCA_051880975.1 Ruminococcus sp. | reverse complement strand
AATACGGTGTAAAAATTGCAACCTTAACCTGGAACGACCACAACTGCATTGGTGACGGAGCAATGGTGAATAACCCAAAGGGTGCAACAGAGTTTGGAAAATGTGTGATACAGGAGTATATCAAAAGAAGAATTGCAATAGACACTTCCCACACAAGCGACGCACTATTTTATGATATTGCAAGTGAAAATCCAAAATATATCCTTGCAACTCATTCAAATTCAAGGAGAATTTGCGACCATAAACGAAACCTAACTGACGAGCAGTTTTCCTACATAAGGGATAATGGGGGAATAGTGGGGATAAATCTTCACAAGGATTTTCTTAAGAGTGACGGCACTCCAAAAATCAAAGATATTCTAAACCACATCTATCACTTTTTGTCGCTTGGCGGAGAGGATGTAGTTGCTTTGGGGACTGACTTTGACGGTGCAGATATTATTAGCGAAATACCCTCAAGCGGTTATTTTTACAAATTATATAATTCTTTAATAGAAAATAACTTCGAAAAATCCGTAGTTGACAAGATTTTTTATAAAAATGCACTTGAATTTTATGATAAACTTTGACATTTACATCAATATAGTGTAGAATGATAAATCGGTAATATGTACTGAAAGGAAGATAGAAATGTTATATAACAGTACTGAAAATAAGAATGAAGTAGTTTCTGCCGCACAGGCTATTTCTCAGGGCATAAGCAAAGACGGTGGCCTCTTTGTACCGCAGGAATTACCTCAGTACACTTTGGACACTATCAAGACTTTACTCCCAATGTCCTATAACGAGAGAGCAAAGTTTGTTTTTGCTGATTTCCTTTCTGATTTTACATCAGAAGAAATCGCAGACTGTGTTGACAGTGCCTACACAAAAGAAAAGTTTGGTTCAGATTGTCCTGCTCCTCTTGTTACCAAAAAGTACAATGGCAACGAAATCAACATTATGGAGCTTTGGCACGGACCTACCTGTGCTTTTAAGGATATGGCTTTGCAAATTCTTCCTCATTTCCTTACAAAGTCACTAAAAAAGAAATATGACGGAAAAACAGCAGTTATCCTTGTTGCAACATCAGGTGATACCGGAAAGGCAGCCCTTGAAGGATTTAAGGATGTTGACAACACAAAGATGATTGTGTTCTATCCTGAGGACGGCGTTTCTCCAATGCAAAAACGCCAGATGAACACTCAAAAGGGTAACAATGTTAATGTTTGTGCAATTAAAGGTAACTTTGACGATGCTCAAACAGGAGTTAAGAAAATCTTTACAACAGAAGAAATTGTAAAGCTCCTTAACGACAACAATATGCTGTTCAGCTCTGCAAACTCCATCAACTGGGGCAGACTCCTTCCGCAAATTGTATATTATGTTTCCGCTTACTGCGACCTTGTTAACGACAACAAGATTAATTTAGGGGACAAAATCAATGTAGTAGTTCCAACAGGAAACTTTGGCAACATTCTTGCTGCATATTACGCCTATTGTATGGGACTTCCAATTAACAAATTCATCTGTGCATCCAACAAGAACAATGTGTTAACAGACTTCATAAACACAGGTGTTTATGACAAGAACAGACAGTTCTATGCAACTGCATCACCATCAATGGATATTCTTGTTTCCAGTAACCTTGAAAGACTTCTTTATATGTTTTCAGGAAATGACGACAAGCTTGTTGCAGAATGGATGACTCAGCTTAAGACAACAGGCAAGTATGAGGTTACACCTGAGGTTAAAGAAAAGATAACTTCACAGTTCTTTGGTGGTTACTGCGACGATGACAACACAAAGACTACTATTAAAAAGCTGTTTGAGGATGAAAAGTACCTTTGCGATACTCACACATCTGTTGCTATCAATGTTTACAACCAGTATGTTGAAAAGACAGGTGACAAAACACCTGTTGTTATTGCGTCAACTGCAAGTCCATACAAGTTCAGCCACTCTGTTCTTGAGGCTGTTTCACCTGAGCTTATCTGCGACGACGAATTTGAAATGGTTGAAAGACTAAACAAGGTTAGCGGTGCAGAAGTGCCAAAGCCTATTGCAGAGCTAAAGAACCTTGATGTACGCTTTAACAATGTTACAGAGGCAGACAAAATGCCTGAATACGTTAAGAACACTTTAGGTATTTAAGATGTCCCTGTTCTGTATAGCAGACCTTCACCTTTCACTTGGTAATGACAAGCCAATGGATATTTTTTCCGGTTGGCAGGACTACACAAGTCGTATCTTAAACAACTGGAACAGTATTGTAAAGGATGAAGATACCATTGTAGTTGCCGGTGACATCAGCTGGGCTATGAAGCTTGAAGACTGCTTTAACGACTTTGATTTTATTAATAATAAGCTAAAGGGTAAGAAAATCTTACTCAAAGGAAACCACGACTATTGGTGGGGAACAAAAAAGAAGATTGACAGTTACCTTGAAGAAAACGGTTTTGACAAAATTAAAATTTTGTTTAACAATTCCTACACAGTAGGAAACTACAACATCTGCGGAACTCGTGGATGGAATTTGGAAATAGACAGCGAAGAGGACGAAAAAATCCTTAACAGAGAGCTTGGCAGACTTAAGTTTTCCTTGGATAGTGTGGATAACGACAAAGAAACAATAGTTTTTCTTCACTATCCGCCCCTTTACGGTACTCAACGCTGTCAGGAAATTTTTGATATTCTACATAACTACAACATAACAAAATGCTACTATGGTCACCTTCATGGACAAAAAATTATCAAGTATTCCTACAACGGGGACTATGAGGGCATTAAGCTTAAGCTAATATCAACAGATTCCGTATCTTTTACACCTGTATTAATTGGTTAATTTTTTGCAAAAAAGTATGGAAATTATCTGTTAAATATGCTATAATTGTTCAGTTATTTAGTGAATTACAGGAGGAAATTAATTATGAGTTTAAAAAATTCTACAAAGACTAAAGAAAATACTTACGAGGTTGAAGTATCAGTTGATGCTGAAACTTTTGCAAAGGCTGTTAACAAGGCTTACAAAAAGCAGGTTAAGAACATTAATGTTCCCGGTTTCAGAAAGGGTAAAGCTCCTAAGTCAATTATCGAAAAAATGTATGGCGAAGGTGTATTCTACGAGGATGCTATGCAGGACTGCTACCCTGAGGCACTTGATGCAGCCGCTAAAGAGGCAGAGCTTAATGTAATTGCTGTTGACTCTCTTGAGGCTCTTGACGCATCAAAGGACGGCTTTACATTTAAGGCAACTGTTATCACATATCCTGTAATTGACATCAACGATTACAAGGGTATCACAGTTACAAAGAAGTCAACAAGAGTAACAAAGAAGCTTATCGACGAAGAAATCGAGAAGGTTCGTGACAGAAACAGCAGAATGATTACTGTTGAAGACGGCGAAGTTGTTGACGGTGATATGGTTGTTATCGACTTTGAAGGTATGAAGGACGGCGTTCCATTTGAAGGCGGTAAGGCAGAAAACTACAACCTTAAGATTGGTTCAGGCAACTTTATCCCGGGCTTTGAAGAGCAGATTATCGGCCACAAGACCGGTGAAGAGTTTACAATTACAGTTAAATTCCCTGAGGATTATCAGGCAGAAGAACTCAAGGGTGCTGACGCTGAATTCAAGATTAATCTCCACGAAATCAAGAGAAAAGAACTTCCTGAGCTTGACGACGAATTTGTAAAGGATGTAAGCGACAAGGAAACTCTTGACGAATACAAGGAAGAAATTAAGGAAACTGTCAAAAAGCGTCTTGAAGACGAGCAGAAGAAGGATATTGAAGATCAGGTTATTACAAAGCTTTGTGACTCTGTTGAGGGCGAAATTCCTGAGCAGATGTACGACAACGCTGTTAACGAGATGATTCAGGAATTTGATATGCGTCTTAGAAGTCAAGGTATGGACTTCAACACATATATGAAGTATATGGGTGCAACTCCTGATACAATTAAGGAGATGTACAGACCTGACGCAGAGAGAAGAGTTAAGCTAAGACTTGCACTTGAAAAGATTGCAGAAAAAGAAAACTTTGAAATCACAGCAGAAGAGCTTGAAGCAGAGTACAACCGTCTTGCAGAACAGTACAAGATGGATGTTGAAGAGGTTAAGAAGGCAATCAATGACGAGTCCCTTTCAGCTGACCTTAAAACCCAAAAGGCTATGGATTTTGCAATAGATAACTCAAAGACAGAGAGCAAAAAGGCAACTGAGGCAAAGTCTGAAGAATAATTTGAATATTTTCACAACTAAGTGTCTATGATTTATATGAAAGGATTGGTAGTATATGGCATTAGTACCTTACGTGGTAGAACAAACAAATAGGGGCGA
>JBJEOZ010000201.1:0-4324 GCA_051880975.1 Ruminococcus sp. | reverse complement strand
TGTGGAGCCAAAATACTGCGTTAATATTAACCCTTAACACCGCCGGCTGTAACACCTTCAACATAATAGTTCTGCATCTTGAGGAACAATAATGTGATAGGTATAGCAACAACAGTAGAACCTGCAAGGAATCGTGTAAAGTACTTAGAAATGTACTGCTGACTTACCATCAACTGCAGACCAACAGATACCGTGTAGTTATCACGAGCATCACCCATAATAATTTTTACAAGGATAAAGTCTGTCCATGGTCCGATAAAGGATGTAAGTACTGTATAAACAACGATTGGCTTGGACATTGGAAGGATAATCTTCCAGAAAATCTGGTTCTTTGTAGCACCGTCAATAGTAGCTGCCTCGTCAAGAGCCCTTGGAATTGTGTCGAAGAAGCCTTTACTAATCTGGAAGCCGATACCGGCACCTGCTGAATAGCAGATAACAAGAGCAGGGAGAGTCTGTGTAAGACCCATTGCCTTTAACAGATAGTAAATAGCAATCATTGTCATAAATCCCGGGAACATACCGATAATCATACCGATGTTGATAAGAGGCTTTCTTGCCTTAAATCTCAGTCGGCTGAATGAGTAGGAAACCATTAACACTGACAATGTTGAAATCACGCAAGAGAAACAAGCAACAACAAATGTGTTAAGGAACCATCTTGGGAAGTTCAAAAGTGATGTATCTGTAAACAATTCAATATAGTTCTTGAAAGAAAATGTTTCAGGCATCAAATAAGGAACAGCTGAACCGCCCTCTGCACGGAATGAATGGAGCACCATCCAAACAAGTGGAGAAATCCAAATCAAACCCATGATTGCAAGAATCGTATAGACGATGGCATTTGATAAATTTCTTCTTAATTTATAGCTTTTTATCATGAGAATGCCTCCTCGTCCTTTGCAGATTTTGTAAGGTTGAATGTGATAAGTGACAAGGATGCACAAACTATAAATACGAGAATACCGATAGCGGCAGCGTAGTTGTAGTCCTGTGAATTCATTGTTAACTTAAACAACCAAGTAACAAGCAAGTCGGTGTAACCCGCCTGATACAACGATTGATGGGTCGGTGAACCGTTGGTCAACAGATAGATAACATTAAAGTTATTGATGTTGTTGATAAATGTTGTAATCAGGTATGGTGTTGTAACGAAGAGCATATATGGAAGAGTAATCTTCATAAAGCACTTGACCGGACCTGCACCGTCTATTGTAGCCGATTCGTAAAGGTCGGCAGGGATATTCATAAGAATACCTGATGTAATAAGAATGGTATATGGAATACCAACCCACAGGTTGATTACGATAACAGTAATTCTTGCCGTCAATGCAGAACTGTTGATAAAGTCTATCTGCTGGAAACCGAAGTTTTGAAGCAGAACATTAATGGCACCTGTGTTAAGCTGTAGCATCTGGTTCATAACAAGAAGTGTAACGAACTGAGGAACAGCGATTGTGATAACAAAAAGTGTTCTCCAAAGAGCTTTAAGCTTAATGCCCTTTTTGTTAATCATAAGGGCAACAATCATACCCATAATGTAGTTAAGGAATGTTGCAAATACAGCCCAAATAATTGTCCATTCTGTAAGTACGAGGAATGTGTGTCCCATACTTGCTCCGCCCTTTGAGCTGAAAACTTCTCCAAAGGTCTGAAGTCCTGTCCAAGTGAACAAGCTGTTAGGAGGCAGATTTGGCGGACGATAGTTTGTAAAAGCAATCAGTATCATAAAGATAAGTGGCAAAATGGTGAAGATACCAATAAGAAGTGTTGGAATTGTAAGAAGTGTAATGTGGAACTTCTCGTCCAAATATTCCTTCATCTCTTCCTTAAAGGTAGGAATGTGCTTGCCCTCTCTCTTTAACTGGCAAACCTTGTAGGCTGATTTTGTGTTGATAATATAGAATGTTAGGAAAATAACTGTTACAACGATAGTAACAACACCGTATAGGAGGATAAGCATTGAGTTATCGCCGTCAACATGAGTTGGAATACCGTTAACCCATGCGAATCCGCCGTGTTCTGTACCCAAAGTTCCAAACTTTGCAATATAGGTTATTCCAAAGAAAATTAGGAATGCAGCATATGCTGCCTCGATTAGTAAGAACAGCAAACCTTTTATGTATTGACCCTTGCTAAAGTTACCTGTACCCATAATGAGGTAAGATACCTTGGTTGCCCAGTCGCCCTTTGCAAATCTTTTACCGTAGTTTGCAAAGCTGTGTGCAATACCAAGGATAAGCATCTTGAAGAATCTACCAATCATACAGAAGAACTTTCCTATGTTCTTTGGCAGATTTACAAAGAAATTCTTAATCTTGTAACCGGCTCTTTGAAAAGGATTTAGCTGTACATAATCAATATATTTCATTTATTCACTCTCCTTTTATGCCGATAGAAGCACTTAGTGTGATACTGGAGACGACCTAAGCCGTCCCCAGCAAAATAGTATTAATTATCTAAGTTAGCAGCTAAATCTTAACCGTTGATGTTAGCAACTGTCTTTTCAAGCAATGTCTTGAGGGATGCCTCGTCTGTCTTAGCACCGTCTTTGTAGAGCTGTGTGCCAAGGTTAGCCATTGGATCCCAGAATGCCTGGAGGATGTTAGCCTGAACAACGAATGTCTTAGCCTCTTCCAGCATAGCCTGTGTACCGGCACTCTCTGTTACCTTAACATCCTTGTGAGTTGGAGTCCAGCCAAGCTCGTCAAAACGCTGCTTCTGGCACTCTGAATCTGTGATATAGCTTGCAAATGCCATAGATGCGTTCTTATACTTAGTCTGAGCATTAACACCGATATACTTGTAACCGATCATACCGATGATGTCCTTGTCTTCGCCGTTAATGTTGATTGTAGGAAGCTTTACAACGCCGTAATCGTCGCCAAGAGCCTCAGAGTCAAGAGCAGCGTTCCAAGTACCGTCGATACCTGCAGCACATGTTCTGTCCTTAAGGAGGAAGCCGGCTGAAATCTTATCAACTGATGCAGCAGAGAATGTACCCTTATACTTCTTGAAGAGGTCTGCAAAAGCCTTCATAGAAGCAACAACTTCGTCTTCATTGTAGTTATTGAATTTCTGTGTGTCCTGAGCTTCACCTTCAAGGCCGTCTAACTTCATACCGCCTGTGAATGTAAACATACATGAATAGTAACCGTTACCAGCGTCCATAATGAACTGACGGCCGGCCTTCTTACAAGCAGCAAGAACGCCCTCAAGTGACTTAGCGTCTTCGTCAGAAACTACTGACTTATCGTAAACGAGGTAGTAGCCGTTGTCTGTTTCCGGGAAAGCGTAAAGAACTTCTGTTCCCTCGTAGTCGCTCTTAACTGTTTCAACAGCAGCCTCTGTGTGGTTTGCCTTGATGTCTTCTTCATACTGCTTGTAAACAGGGAGAAGAGCCTTAGCAAGTGTTAGCTTTGTAATCTGGTCTGATGCAAATGCGAATACATCGGCAGCAGCAGATGCGTCGTTAAGAAGCTGTGTACCGGCGTCATTTTCTTCCTGTGCTACAACTTCAATCTTAACATTTTTGTCTTTGTGCTCGTCTTCAAAAGCCTTTGCCTGTCTCTTAAGAAGATCCAAGGATGCAGCAGGTCCCCAAACCTTAAGCTTTGCATTCTTTTCAACCTCTACTGTTGCAGTGTTTTCTGAACCTTCGCTGTCGGCGCTTTTGTCGCAGCCAACAAATACTACTGCCATAAGGGCAATAGCGAGAACTAATGATAAAATTCTCTTGATTTTCATTTTTAAATCCTTCCTTCATAAAGAATAAATAATTTTCGTGTCGGTTGTGAAAATCCCCTCAGGACAGGACAGTCACACACCTTATCACTATGGTAATTGTAACACGAAACACGGGTTGATTTCAACTCCCTTTGTACTTTTTATCTAAAACGATAAAAGTAAACTTTGTTTTTGTGCAAAACAACAACAAAAATTTTATTAATTATGATTTTTGTACAAACCACCCCTAAAATTATTGTATATTTTGCTCATAGACCTTTTGTGCAATTTGTCAAAGGGGTTTTCCTAAATTTGAAAAATACGTGTACACAATTTGTTCAAAAACTCTTTTTGCCGTTGAATTGGTGTATTTTTCCTATTTTATAGTGTAAAATAACCAAAACAGATATTTTATCCTTTTTATATACCTGTTAACACAGTCTTTATTCTTAAACTTTACAGTCTGTTTATACTTTATTTAAATCTTAATTGACAAACCCTTTTAAAAGTTGTAAATTTAGCATATACATAATAATAAAAAATATATTCGGATGATTTTTCCCGAGAAAGGGGTATATATGCTACTATCTAATCTGCT
>JBJEOZ010000200.1:0-4351 GCA_051880975.1 Ruminococcus sp. | reverse complement strand
TTATTGTTTTGAGAGTATCTTTTAGTGATGCATCATCTTTATCAAAAGTTACACCATCATTATAATCCATAACAATATACTGTGTATTGTTACAATCAAATAAACCAAATGTTTTAACAGCATAATTATTATTTTGAAACTCCATTAGTCTTCTATACGAACTAATAAAAAGTTCTCTGTACTGTTCCCTTTCATCTTCAGATTTCCATATAAGTTTCTGCCCTTTTCTGATAATTTCTGCTGAAAATGGGTAGTTTTCTTTAATGTTAACCTTATGTTTGAGACCCAGTTTATCCTCATAATATGCCTCATAAACTATGCAATTTGCGCCATCGCCTTTAATACTACTGATTTGATATTCTTTATTATCCAGTATCAAGTTCTCCCCCACAATAAGGGATTTTCTAATCATAGTACATTCCACTCCTTTCATTGCAATAAGCACATATTACAACATACAAAGCACTTATTTGTAACTTTTATTGCAACCGTCATTCCTCTAAAGCTTCTGCAACTAAATCTCTGAATGTATCCAAAGGCATTTCAAACAATGAACAGTATAAAAACATCCAATCATAAGGATTACCATAATACATAGGGGAAAAACCACTATCAATTAGAATAGCATTCATTTCAGAAATATAGTCATCAATGCTAATTAGCCCTTGTTCCATACTTCCCCTAAACCAAAAATTATATGAACCTAAAAGAATAATTAGTTTTCTCAGTTCTTCATATGTTAAGTTTTTCTTTGACAAGGTTATTGCCTCCGGAAAACGATTTTTTATTTCCTTTGGTAATCTTGAATTTTTAAACAAAGTAACTGTTCCTTTTCGAGTTGAAACAAATTGACCGGTAATCACTTCATACAAAAAATTCAATGAATTTTTATCACAATTTTTATACACATCTTGATATTCAGGAAGTTCCGATTCTTTTTTGACTAACTTTTTTGATTCTTCCAATATCGTTTCATAATTTTTCCTTGCCGAAACATTTTTCTTTTCAAGATTTCTTTTGTGTTTCTTTATATATGCTATCAAAGCGTATTCATTGCGTATTTCTTGTATTTCCTTTTGTATCTGCCTTGTGTATTTTATGTCATCCTCCTCTTCAGTTTCTTCTAATGTTGCCTTTTGAATTAATCTTTTCGCATCAAACCATGATTTTTTATTATCCAAACAGAAATAATAAATTATATCCTCTATGTTGCGAAAATCAAAAGCTCTATCCATATATACTTTATGAAAAAGTTGAGCAGTCTCTTCCGGATCCAAATCTAATACAAAAGCAAGTACAAACATTACTCTTCGGCTATTGTCACCTTTCTTTGGACGAGCTCCTTTTTTAAACCAGTTCCGTAGTGTGTTATTACTGGCGATATCGTTAATGGGTATATTTTTTGTTTTACAAACATCATTTAAGAAATTTATGATGTTTTCTTTGTCAACCTCGGGATATTTCTTATTTACAAAGAAAAACAGCCCCTCACCAAAAGTTCTAAATGCATTCTCATCATTCACGATTTCAATAATCTTATCACATACATTATCGTTATCGACATCAAAAACACCCCATTTTTGAAATGAAAGTTCTTCCATTCTATCTGTATATTCCATAGTCATACCTCTTTTTGTATCATAAACTTTTTCTTAATCTTTTTTTAATAGCCAACAACAATTTTTCCAATACAAAAAATTAAGGAAACACTGAATAAATGTTAATAAATTAGAACATATTGTAATGCTATAAATAGTATATTTGCATCGTAAATTCTCATTAAGTAATAAAAATTTAATTTTAAATCATCCAAATAGGCACAATTAGGTTATCTCTGTCAAATGCTCCGAACTGTTCTGACATACAGAGGACAGCGCCTGTTCCTACCTGCAATGGTGATTTATTAATCACTCCAAATGCCCTTATAATGCGTTTATCGGGGGTTGCGGTTTTCTTTATCTCCAATGGGCAGAGTTTTCCGTCGCCCTCTATAATAACATCTATTTCCTTTGAATCACGGTCACGGTAGAAGTAGAGATAGGGTTCAAGCCCTGCATTCTGATAGCTTTTCATAATCTCCGACACAGCAAAATTTTCAAGCAAAGCTCCGTTCATTGCACCGCTTTCGGCAACCTCAGGTGATGACCATTTTGTGAGATAGCACACAAGCCCTGTATCGTAAAAGTAGACCTTTGGTGTTTTGATGGTTCGCTTTAGGACATTATTTGAGTAAGGATGGAGTAGGAAGATAATTCCCAATGTTTCAAGGATATTTACCCATGCTTTTGCGGTTGCAATATCAATATCTGCATCATCTGCAATAGCCTTGTAATTAAGCAGTTGCGATGTTCTTGCGGCAACCGCTGTGACAAATCGGTTGAATTTTAGTGCGTCTATATCGCCGGAAATATCACGCACATCACGCTCTACATATGTTGAAAGATAGGATGAATAATAGATATTTCGGTCGGTATATTTTCCGCTGACAAGACCGGGCATTGAGCCTTTCCATATACGCTCAAACATCTCCGGCGTTGTTACCGGTGCAATTTTCTTGCTTTCGTCAAGCAGTGCGTCAAAATCTGGTGTAAACGGCTTACATTTTGCACCGATTATTTCACGCTGTGACATTGGGGACATATGCAACAAAGCCACTCTTCCGGCCAGTGATTCCTGGACACCCTGCATTAGGCGAAATATCTGTGAACCTGTCATCCAAAAGTCACCTGGATTTTGGTGCTTGTCAATGTGAATTTTGATATAGGTAAACAGCTCCGGTGCATACTGAACCTCGTCAATCAGTACCGGTGGCTTGTGAATCTGTATAAAAAGTGCCGGGTCATTCTTTGCCATATCCCTTGCGTTGAGGTCGTCAAGAGTTACATATTCACGCCCTATATTTTCCTTTTCGGCAAGAGAACGCAACATAGTTGTTTTGCCTGCCTGACGAGGGCCAGTCAGCAGAATAGCAGAGTAAGACTTGCTCAGTTCCAAAATTCGTTTTTCCATATGACGGCTGATATATTCCATACTTATCACCTAACGAGTATAATTTCTATACTTTTATTATATCCTCAAGAAAATAATTAGTCAATAAAAAATCGGCTAATTTTACGAAATATAATAAATTAGCCGAAAATTATTTTGGATATCTTTTTGTTAATACTTTTTGATTATGGAGATTACTTTTCACTGTGTCAGCAGAGTTGCTTTATAAATTAATAAGATTTTTTCTAAAAATTTTTCTAAAAATTATTCCTGATTTTTGCTGATGGGTAAGTTTATCTTTTCCCCTTTAGTTTTAAAGAAATGCGATGAACACTGAATTTGTCAGACTAAATGTGAACAAATAACACTGGTTAAAACTGGCTAAAACACCTATTATGGTTACTCCAAAACCGCGTGCCGAGGGTTCAAGTCCTTCTGCCCCTGCCATCTTAAATGTTCAAAAAAGATATTTAGCCTCAAAAGTCCGATTTTATCGGGCTTTTTTGGTATCCTGACATTGATTTTTCAATGTCATTTTTTATAGATATTTTAAGCCGATTTTTTGGTGTTTACAAAGATGAACCCTCGTAAACAGGCTATAAAACTTAATATTGTTATATAGAGTTGAAGTTATAGGAATATAATTTCGGCTCTTTTTTATTTGGCAATCGTTTTAAATTTTTGATTAAAACGGTTGCCTTTTTTTATTTACAAAAAATTTGAAAGGAATGATTGATATGTATTTTACCGACACACCTGAACTCAGGAAATTTGAAAGAGAGATGCGTCAGAAACCTAATTTTGACAAGCGTAATGATGATTGCGATGAAAATAATGAGGCGCCTTTCTCTGACAACAAAAAACTTAACACAGACAGAAATAAGAAAGAGGTTGGTTGATTTTATGACAATAAAAATAATAAGTCCTACTAAAGCTATTACTTAAATCAAAACTAAATAAATTGGAGATGATAACTTGAACGAATATGAAAGACAGCGCAGAATAGCTGAAAGCACAAAGGAATTGTATCCGCCGGGTACAAGAATTGAGCTTATCAGTATGAAGGACCCTTACGCACCTGTTCCATCAGGTACAAGAGGAACAGTTAAATTTGTTGATTCAATGGGAACGATATTCCCCCAGTGGGACAACGGTCGTTCACTTGGTGTAGTTCCCGGTGAGGATTCATTCAGAAAGCTCACACAGGAAGAAGTCGAAGCAGAAAACCAATCCGAATCAGAAGTTGAAGATGAAACTCCTGATGAGGATAGCGGAATGACTATGCGAATGTGAGGTGTTTCTTAATATATAAATCTTCGTTTGGAATGAAGATTTATGTCCATCAAATTTTTTGATATGTTTG
>JBJEOZ010000199.1:0-4354 GCA_051880975.1 Ruminococcus sp. | reverse complement strand
GGGTACACCGAGTTGAGTTTTCCATTTTTGATATAAAAATCTGTTCGTCATACAAAGTTCCCTATTTTAAGGAGCTTATTATAGTACTAAGCGGTGTTACATTTAACTTTATATTATTTATAATCTTTTACAAAATTTCCCCAATATTTGCACTTGCAAATCTGTTTATCGGAATATTTAATGTTTTGCCTGTTTCTACCCTTGACGGAGGACAGGCAATTAATATATTATTAAGTAGATACTTTAATCAAAAGGTGTCCGACTTAGTACTCAATATATTAACAATAGTTGTGTCTATACCAATTTTCACAATGGGTATAATAATACTACTTAACACAGGGTACAATTTTTCCTTTTTGTTGCTTGGCATATATCTTTTCGTTACGCCAATATACAATAGAGGAGTTTTTTCAAGAGGTAATTATGATTAACAAAGAAGTAGAAAAATATTTGCTAAAGGTTCAAAAGCCGGGAAAATATGTGGGCGGAGAGCTTAACTCCGTTGTCAAGGACAAAAAGGATGTAAATATCCGCTTTGCATTCTGTTTCCCCGACACCTACGAGGTGGGGATGTCACACCTTGGAATGAAAATTCTGTACAGTCAGTTTAACAGCGTACCTGACATTTGGTGTGAGCGAGTTTTTGCACCTTGGATTGATATGGAAGAAATTATGCGTCAGCATAACATTCCCCTCTATGCACTGGAAAGTGGCGACCCAATCTCTGAATTTGATTTTATCGGCTTTACATTACAGTACGAATTATCCTTTACAAATGTACTGAATATGCTGAAACTGGGCAACATTCCCGTATGCTCAAAGGATAGAAAGGGACTGAAAAATATTGTTGTAGCAGGCGGACCCTGTGCCTGTAACCCTGAACCGTTGGCTGATTTTATAGATATTTTCTTTATCGGCGAGGGTGAAGAGGTTGACCTTGAGGTAATGGAGCTTTACCGTAGGTGTAAGGAAGAAAATACAACAAGGGAAGAATTTTTAATAAGAGCATCTCAAATTAAGGGTTGCTATGTACCATCACTATATGAGGTTACCTACAACGAGGACGGTACAATTAAGGCGGTTACACCACAGCACAATGCCCCTAAAAAGGTGCAAAAAAGGCTTATGATGAATATGGACGAGTCCTATTATCCCGAAAATTTTGTTGTGCCAAACACAGAAATCGTCCACGACAGAGCAATGGAAGAAATTTTCAGAGGTTGTATCCGTGGCTGTCGTTTCTGTCAGGCAGGTTTCCTTTACCGCCCTGTAAGGGAAAAATCTCCCGAAGTCATCAACCGTCAATGCCATAGCCTTTGCAACAACACAGGTTATGACGAGGTTTCACTTTCATCACTAAGCTCATCAGACTACACCCAAATTGTACCACTCCTAACAAAGCTGAATGAGTGGTCAGTTGACGATAAGGTCAGCATTTCTCTGCCATCCCTTAGAGTTGACGGTTTCACAGACGATATTATGTCAAAAATCAAAACTGTACGTAAAAGCGGACTGACCTTTGCACCGGAGGCAGGAAGTCAAAGGCTCAGAGATGCAATCAACAAAAATGTTGCCGAGGATGAACTTCTTAACACTTGTAGCGTAGCATTTTCCGGTGGTTGGACAAGGGTCAAGCTGTACTTTATGATAGGACTTCCAACAGAAACAATGGAGGATGTAAATGCAATTCCTGCACTTGGTAAATCCGTTGTTGACGAGTTTTACAAAAACCCCAACAGACCAAAGGGCAAGGCTGTCAGCGTAACAGTTTCCGCTTCAAGCTTTGGCACAAAGCTTCAAGCGGAAACCGTTACGCTTCAAGCTTTGTGCCAAAGCCCTTTACACCGTTCCAGTGGGAGCCACAGGACACCATTGAAACAATACACCAAAAGCAACAGAGCATCAAAGAGCATATAGAAAGCAAGAAAATCACATTTAACTACCACGATGCAGATACCAGCTTTTTGGAGGCTGTGTTTGCAAGAGGTGACAGAAAGCTGTGCAAGGCAATGCTGAAGGCTTGTGAAAAGGATTTCCATTTTGACGGTTGGGGAGAGTGCTTTGACCTTCAAAAGTGGCTTGACCTTTTTGAAGAATGTGGCATTGACCCTGCATTTTACGCCAACAGAAAACGAGAATTTACAGAAATTCTACCTTGGGACCACATCGACTACGGCATCAAAAAGGAATTTTTGATTGACGAATGTAAAAAGGCTTATGAATCAAAAACAACCCCAAATTGCAGGGAAGATTGTAGCAAATGCGGTGCAAACCGCTTTGGAGGAGGTGTCTGCTTTGAAAACCGTTAGAATATGGTTCACAAAGGATGATGAATGTAAATATATCAGTCACCTTGACTTAAACCGAGTGGTGATGCGTGCACTTCACAAAAGCAGACTTAACATCTGGCACACAGAGGGCTTTAATCCACATCCATTCGTAACATTTGCATTACCCCTTTCCTTAGGTTTTAAGGGAGTAAAGGAAAATATGGACATCCGCCTTATGGATGACGAATATAACAAAGAGGAAATAATAACTTCCCTTAACAGCTGTCTGCCAAAGGGAATAAGGGTTTATGATGTTACAGAACCAGTTATGAAAGCGGGAAAAATAGATAAAGCAATGTTTGAAATTGTGTTAAAGTCTGATAAAGATAATGTTGACACACTCTATTCAAACTTTAACTCACTTTTTGACCGTGAACAAATCCTTGTAATGAAAAAGACCAAGAAAAAGGTACTTAAAGAACTGGACATTAAACCATACATTCTTAAACACAAGGTAGCAGACTATAACGGTTACATCAAGTGCAGAGTGCTTCTCCCAGCAGGAAGTACCACAAACATCAACCCAACATTGATTATCAAAGCCTATAACGAAATTTTCAGTGATGATGTGTTCTATCAAATCACCCGACTTGATGTGTTTGACAAAGAGGGAAACAGCTTTAAATGATGCGTTACAATTCCCTTAACAACTATCTCCGACAAAAATTCGGAAAAAAGGTATATAAAATTTCCATAGACGGCGGTTTTACCTGTCCCAATCGTGACGGAACACTTGGCAACAGAGGTTGTATTTTTTGCTCGGCAAGAGGTTCGGGCGACTTCACCCCCGACAAAAATCTGTCTGTCACACAGCAGATTGAGGAGGGAAAAAAGAGGGTTATAAGCAAAACAAAGGACAATGCCTTTA
Source organism: Ruminococcus sp. (assembly GCA_051880975.1). Classification (GTDB taxonomy): domain Bacteria; phylum Bacillota; class Clostridia; order Oscillospirales; family Acutalibacteraceae; genus Ruminococcoides. Next base: position 1,156 of record JBJEOZ010000199.1, on the reverse strand, counting down.
TAGCCTACTTCCAAGCCTTTACAAACACCTACGCACCCATAAATGTATTGAGAGAACAGTTTTTTGAGGCGATAAATCACAAGGATATAGTTGCCCTGTCAATAGCCACAAGACCTGATTGCATAGGAGAGGAAGTGCTTTCACTCCTAAAGGAGCTTAACAAAATCAAGCCTGTATGGGTAGAGCTTGGACTTCAAACAACAAAAGAAAGCTCAGTAAAATACATAAGAAGAGCCTATGAAACATCAGTCTATGCACAAACAGCGGAAAAGCTAAAAAAATCAGGAATAGAAGTAATAACCCACATAATCCTTGGACTTCCGGGGGAAACCAAAGAGGATATGCTAAATTCCGTAAAATTCGCAGGAAAATACACCGACGGAATAAAACTTCAACTATTACACATTCTAAAGGGAACAGACCTATATACTGACTATACGAAAGGCAAATTCAAGGCATTAACCCTTGAACAGTATGTTGACATACTCTGCGACTGTATAAATATTCTCCCTAAAAATGTAGTTATCCACAGATTGACAGGTGACGGCGACAAAAAACTCCTTGTTTCCCCCCTGTGGAGCGGTCACAAGAAGAATGTGCTAAACACAATAAATAAAGCCTTAGAGGAAAGAAATATCCTCCAAGGCAATAAAGCATAAAAATTCAATAATAATAAGAAAAAGTCAAGAACTATTTAGGCAGGCATAGTTCCAATCACTATACGGCTTCAATAGACTTGACTTTTTTATGGAAGTTATATTTATGCTTTGCATAAGTGATATTATATTCGCCCAAACAGCCCAAAGGGTAATATCATTTGGCAAAGCCAAATATCACTGCGAAGCAATACAACTCGCCGTAAGGCGAATATAACTGAAAAAGATGTCATCTCTGACACGAGAATTAAACTTAAAAAATAAGAATGCCCCGATACGCGATCTGCGTGTCGAGGCACTCGACTGGCGGAGAGCAAGGGATTCGAACCCTCGAAACCGCTTTAACGGTTTACACGATTTCCAATCGTGCTCCTTCGGCCATCTCGGACAACTCTCCACAACGTTGTCTATTATACAATAACTAAATCCAAAAATCAAGTACTAATTTGATATATTTATAGCTTTCCACTTAATTTTTTACTTGATTTTATTCTCAATTT
>JBJEOZ010000198.1:0-4379 GCA_051880975.1 Ruminococcus sp. | reverse complement strand
AAGGCTGTTACAGATAAAAACGGAAACCAGGTTACCACAGTTGCACAATACAGAGTTGCAACTGACAAAAAAGGAAACAAAATACAGGTTTTGGTTGACAAAGACGGCAAGGATGTTACCGACAAAAACGGCGACCCGGTGACTAGGACCACCACAAAGTCCACCACTAAAATCGTCACCGTTACCGACAAGGACGGCAAAACCAAGACCTCCGTGGTTGGTACAACAAAAACAACAACCTCAGAGTTCAAAACATCCACCAGCAAAAAGCCGACATCAGCTATCACAGGAGGAATCACTACCTCTCCCGATGTAACTACCTTACAGCCAAAGGAAGACCGGGTACCGAAAACCAGTGCTAAAGGCAAAGAAGTATCTTTCTCTGCCCAAGACCAGCAAACCATACAAAATATGCTTGAGGTACCTGCGCTATACAACGCAAACTACGAAAACTCAGATGGTGTTCCAATCAACATCGCAGCACATGTTGCAATTTGGATGGCCCAAAGAGAAGGCTTGAACACAACTACATACGCATCAGGTACTATTGTGCTTGACCTATTCAAATTCTTCGGCCAGACCGTAGTGAACTTCAAGACCCTGTGCAACGAAAAGAAAGATAAGAACTGCGACATAAAATACAACAGTGATAACGACTCTTTTACTATACGAAAAGAAGAGTCAGCAACACACAAAGTTAAGATCACCAGCATTCAATATCTTGGCAACAATAACTACTACAAGGTTATCGGTGAAGTCACCGGCCCTGATGGAAAAAAGATGGCAAACGGTATAACAAAGGTTACCGCCGTTATCCAAAAGAACAAGCTTGATTCATCACTGGGATTCAGCCTAAAAGCCATCAAGTGGACAAAATAATATATAAATATAACAAAAACTGACTTCGCTTTTGCGGAGTCAGTTTTGTTTTTTATGAAAAATAATATATTTGTTCAAAGAATTATTGTCTAAAAATCAACCGAAGTATTTACTTCTGCATCTTCAATAACACCATTTGTATAAGTACCGCTGATAACTACTCTTGTGCCGATTGCCTGAACATCATCATTGGACACAAACTCCTGTGAAAAGCAATTGTCATAATACGGATGCTGAACAGTTGTAGCGCTTAAGATTCTGCCATATACAGTAACAGTTTTACCCTCGAACTTATCCGGATGCGCTTGCATATTTGCCACCTGAACTCTTTCCAGCGTACCTCCCATAGTAGTTGTATCAACATCAATATCACTGCCCTTATATTTTGCGGTAATATCAATTTTTGCATTTTCTATCCAATAGCCGTCAAGGGCATTTTCGTTTTCTGTAAATGTGCCTGTAACATCTATTGTTGAGCCTGCATTGGGCAGATTGGAAGTATCGTTAGGGACTATTTCCCACTGCCAATCACAGCATTTTGTATTATCGTTATATCCCCAAACATAATAACGGGTAACAGAATTATACTCATCATAAAGGACTGTAAATATCCCGTGTTTAGTGACCTCTTTGTAAACATAATCCCCTGCTTGCTCATTATAAAAAACATTCTGGTAAAGTACATATTCAGCGGGAGTTAGTATGGTTTCAACAGTTTGTGATATTTCTTCTTGGGTGGTATTGGGCTGAGTATTTGTATCTTCACTTTTTGAACAACCTACAAAAGCAAATATAATTGACAAACATAGTAATGTTGAAATCACTTTTTTCATCTAATTTTTCCTCCTAACATACCGATAAAATAAAATATAACAAATCCGATAATATCAACTGCAACGATGGTTGAACCCACCGGTGTTCCTCCAAGGACTGATATTATGATACCAAGTGTTGCACACACAACGGAAAAAATCGCGGCGCAAATTGTAACCCCTTTGAAACTTTTAAACACTCGCATTGCCGAAAGTGCAGGAAAAATCACAAGTGCGGAGATAAGCAGCGAGCCCACCAAATTCATTGCAAGAACAATGATTACCGCAATGATAACTGCTATCAAAAGATTGTAGGCATTTGCTTTTACACCCGTTGCACTTGCAAAACTTTCGTCAAAGGTTACGGCAAATATCTTGTTATAAAACACAATGAACAGGACCACAACTATTACAGAAAGAGCAACGGAAACCCATACGTCACTAACACTAAGTGTTAAAATTGAAGTAGAGCCAAAAAGAGTCGAACAAACATCGCCCGACAAGTTGCTGGATGTAGAAAACAGATTCATTATAAGATAGCCTATTGCAAGGGAGCCGACACTAATCATTGCAACAGAGGCGTCACCTTTAATCTTTCTGTTTTGACCACCCATCAAAAGCAAAATTGCACATATTATTGTGACAGGCAGAATCAATACCATATTATTTGTCAATCCAATAACTGCAGCAACAGCCATAGCTCCAAATGCAACATGGGAAAGTCCGTCGCCTATAAAAGAAAATCTTTTAAGAACGAGAGTTACACCAAGAAGTGATGAACAAAGAGCAATCATAACGCCGGCAATGAGTGCATACTGCACAAACGGAAACTGAATATACTGAACTAATTTATCCATCATTTCGCTCTGTCTCCTCCAAGTATTCCTCCTTTGTGCCAAAAAACACATCGCTGCCAATCCGTAAAATATGGCTTGCATATTTTATTGCGGCATGCATATCGTGGGAAATCATAATAATAGTTATTCCGTTGTCATTAAGTTCCTTAATCAACTGATACATTTCGGCAGTTACCTTTGGGTCAAGTCCGGAAACAGGCTCGTCCAGTAACAAAATTTTTTCTGTTGCGCATAATGCTCTGGCAAGCAAAACCCTTTGTTGCTGGCCTCCTGATAATTCGCGATAACAACGATTTGACAGAGAGGTGATATCCATTCTTTCCAAATTCCTTTTTGCAAGCGCCTTGCATTCCTTTGAATAAAAAGGCTTTAAGCCACATTTGTTAAGGCAGCCCGATAACACAATTTCCCAAACAGAAGCGGGAAAATCTCGCTGCACAATAGTTTGTTGCGGAAGATAGCCTATTTCGTTCTTCTTCAATCCGTCGCCAAAAATTATCTCGCCGTTAAGTGGCGATTTAAGGCCTAAAATAGTTTTCATAAGTGTTGATTTGCCCGAACCGTTTTCGCCGATAATACAGAGGTAATCGCCACTGCTGACTTTAAAGCTCAGGCTATCCAACACAATCTTGTTGTCATAACCAAGTGCAACATCTTTACATTCAATTAATGCCATTTTTGCCTCCTTATGATAAAGCCTTATCAAGAGTAGATAAATTATCAGTCATAATTGACAAATATGTCATACCGTTCTTAACATCATCGCTTGTTACACCCTGCATAGAATTAAGGGACAAAATCTTTTGATTTTTAGATTTTGTGTTGCTGATAATAGTTTCGGCAATTTTTTGGTCAGAGCCCTCAATAGTCAATACTGTATTTAACTTTAGCTGGTCAACCTTTTGTGCCAAAAAAGAAATTGTTTCAAAACTTGCTTCCGTTTCTGCAGAACAGCCTACAAAAGCTGCATAATAATCAAGTCCGTAATCATCCACCAAATACCTAAACGGAAATCTGTCGCCAAAAATAATCGTTTTTGTTTTTGCTTTGTCGCAAACAGTTTTGTACTGATTATCAAGATCGTAAAGGGATTTGACATAATTTTCTGTATTTGATTTGTAAACACTTGCGTTTTCTGCATCAAGTGATTGTAGTTTTTCGCTCAAAGTATTGCAAAATAATATAGTATTCTTCAATGACAACCAAACATGCTCGTCATACTCGGTTTCTTCATCTGTATCGGCATGCTCCTCCTCTGCCTGCATACCCTCTTTGACTTCCTCCTCTTTTACGGAAGCGCCGAGAATATCAAGAAGATTTACAACCACCATATCCTTATTTTCTGCATTGGCAAGGGCGTCTTCAACCCATTTGTCACTTTCACCGCCAACGTAGACGAACATATCACATTTTGAAATATTTACCAAATCGTCAACTGTCGGTTGATAGTTATGCAAATCTATTCCGTTATCCAGCAGCAAAGTTAATTCAATACCATTTATTCCGTCACATATAATATTTTTAACCCAATCGTATTCGGGAAAAATTGTACAAATTATACTTAATTTACTTGTGTTGTTTTCATTTTCGTTCTGCTTTTTTGAGCAAGCAAAAAATGAAAAAGACATAACAATACATAAAAATATAGATAATATTTTCTTTATTTTAGACATAAAAACAGCCTCCAAAAATAAATATTGTTAAAAACAGACATAAAAATACAAGGAGAATAAAAGGGTACACTTACCCCTTGGTGTATATCTTGATTTTGCGTAAAGATACACTATCCCCTTGGTCCGAAAACAATATTTAATTTGAAAGCTTTGTTTTG
>JBJEOZ010000197.1:0-4423 GCA_051880975.1 Ruminococcus sp. | reverse complement strand
TTAAGCAGCCTAACAGATAGGCTGTATTTTTTTGGAGGTATTTATGGAACGAAGTATAGAAGATTCTATTAAGAATAAAACCTATATCAGCGACCTGCGTAGTGCAGCGAAGTACAGTCAGGATGTCATTGACCTTGTGGAAGCTGATATTGAATACGGACTGACTAAGGAACAGACACAGCTTTATCTGAAAAGGAATATTAAGTTTCCTCAGATGAAACTTATGTCACAGTGTCTTAGAAAGGGAGCAGATAAAGATTTTGTGGAGCTTTTGACAAAATACGATATGTCCGGTCATCAGATACAGGTGGCTATCGAATTTTGGGAAAAGGGTGTTTCGATTGAACACATTGAAGCAGTCATTGCCAATGGAGATAAACCTGCCATAATGCGTAAGGAATTTGAAGAAATACTTGAAAAGGTCAAGCAGGTAAAGACTTCTTCTGAAATAGCACCGGATTATGTCAAAGGTCTTGTAAAGCAGATTGAGGAGGCGGTTGCGAAAATCCAGTTTCAGGAGGAGCGCTACGATGAACTGAATAAAAAGCTCAAGGTATTTGAGAATTCCAAGAAGGATGAGGAGGTTCATAAAGGGCTTGTAAAGAAGCTGGAGGATACGGAAGCAGAGTTAAGCGGTCAGCAGGACCAGTTAAACAGAGCGAATGCTACGATAGCAAGACTTCGTGAGCAGATAGATGAAAAAGAGAAGGAGATGGAGAAGATGCAGAACCGAATTGATACCTTGGAAGATAAGCTGCTTGAGAAAGCAGCAGGTGCGACAGTAAAGCAGGAAGCCCCGGAGAAACCGGAGGAAAGTAAGGAGCCTTTAGGCAATCAGACTGTATTTGATGAAAAGCCGGTTGCAGAAAGACCTTATCAGATTCCTGTGTTTTACCAGTTGCCTGTGGTAGATGCAAATGGCAGGGTGATTCAGCATGTGCAGGTTGAAAGAACTGTCAGAAAGGCAAATACGGGTGCGTTTACCGGGCTGCTTGGTAAGCTTGGATTTATGAAAAAGTCCCGACAGGATATTGTGAAACTGTTAGCCAGTGGCGATCTGGTTCCGGCACAGCTTGTGCAGATAAGAAGTGCCATTGAAAAGGGGCTGACAGAATCACAGCTTGTAGAACTTATCAATAACAATGTTTCGGCAGAGAAGATGAAAGAAATCATTGATATTGCGGTTCTTGAGAACAGTATGGACTATTAGGAGGAAGCGATGGGTTTAACGATTATTAATGAGACAGTAACAAGTCTGTGTAAAACAAAGCATGGCTTTTCTGACAAGGAGAAGGAATTTGTTGTTCAGTTTGCATTCCGAAGCGGAGACAAGACCTTAACCAATCAGCTGATTGATGAACTGGCTGCCTGTGAGAATAAGCAGGAATCCGAAAAGGTAATGGAGCAGTATATGAGCATGATTGACATGAAACCTGTATGGGTGAGTCAGATTGAGAATCTGCTGGTATCCATTGAGATGTACCGGATTGAAGAGGAGAAGGCGATTAACCGTCTTGCGGAAGTGCTTACAGCTTATGGAGTGGATGTAACGGAAGAACAGGTCAGAAGGGCAGATGCAGATGAAATCAAGGAAAAGGTCAATGAGAGCAGAAGCAGGCAGGAGGAAGAGGACGAAGAGACCAAAGAGGAAGAACAGTCCGAACAGTATGCACCGAAATGCACTCTCAGGGAACCGGTGTTATAAGGAGGGACGTATATGGCAGAAGAGATTCAGGAAGCGGTACAGATTATCCGTGTAGCCTATGACGGAATTGAGATTGCAATGAAGGTGGGCAGTGGAGGATTAGGTGCCATGCAGAAGGCAATCGACTTTTTGAAGGGAATGCTTGACTATGAGAAATCGCTTGGTAAGACATCCATGCGAAAACTTCTGATGAAGGGCGGAGACCTTCAGGTGCTGCAGTTTGAAACCAAAGATATGAAGAAGGTTGAGAAGATGGCAAAGAAGTACGGTATTTTATATTCCGTATTGCCGGATGTGAATAAGAAGGATGGTCTCAGTGAAGTTATCTTTCATACGGAAGCAGTGCCACGAGTGAACATGATGATTCAGAAGCTCAGCTTTGGTCGTATTGCGACATTTGATGACTACTTAAAAAACGGGGATGAAAAACAGCTTGGCAGGCTGATGGATTTCCTTAAGAGTCAGAAAATGGGAAACGAGAAAGTCCACACTGCGGAAGGGGCGAGAGCCAGTGCAGCCATGGACGGTCTGATTGAAAAGGTCGGGCTGTTTGCCATGGAGAAGCAGAGTATCAGTGTGGACGCAGTACAGGAGAATTTCAGTATTAACCAGTCGCAGGCAGAAACCGTGTTAAAGCAGTTGGAAACGATTGGAGTTCTGGGGGCAAAGGATGAAGCCGGGGAGCATAAGGTTATCATGGACAAGGATGCATTTATGAACCGGATTAAGGGCTATCAGAATCTTGCGGAGAGAATGATGGCAGTATCGGCATCCAAGAATGCAAACCTTTCAGATGTCACAATCAGTAAGACATTGATTGTGCAGGAGAATGATCATGCGGTTAAAACCAGAATCCCGGGAACGTGGGGAGAGAATGCAAGGTATGTCTGGCTCAATAAGGAGAATATCATGGATATTCACAATGGAAAGACCATGCTGACCTTTATTGACAGTAGCAAGAATTATAAGCTATATGACGAGGAAAACAGGGTTGTGGAAACCAAGCGTGGCGAGGAGCTGTACAGTCATTATGACAAGGTGGAGGCTTCCGTGCGTGAGAAGTATGAAAAGACGCAGACAAAGGAAACAACCAAGACAAAGACCGTGCAGCAGAAAACCACCACAACCGTTAAGAAGAGGTAGTGCCTATGCAGACAAGTAAGAAGAAACCTTCCATGGTCTTTTTGTTACTTGGTGCAGTCCTTGCCGGGTATCTGGGATATCTGATTGGGGGAGCTTGGGAGGAAGGCATTGAACTAATGGAATTTCTTGACAGGTTCAGTGCTGTATGTGAAGCTCCGTTTGCAAATTATTTCAATGAGAATACAGTGAAAATGATAGCCATAGTTGTAGTTGTCTACGCTATGGCTGTTGTTATGTATTACACCAGTCAGAGGAATTATATGCCCGGCAGGGAATTTGGTACAGCCAAGTTGGAATCACCGGCGAAGGTAAACAAGATTCTGATGGATAAGGATGAAAACTTTAACCGTATCTTAAGCCAGAATGTGAAGATGTCACTGGATTTCAGAAGGCTTAAGTTAAACGGTAACATTCTTATCTGTGGCGGTTCCGGTGCAGGAAAGACATTCTATGAGGTAAAGCCGAATCTGATGCAGATGCCCCATAACTGTTCCTTTATCTGTACCGACCCGAAGGGAGAAATCCTAAGAAGCTGTGGTCAGATGTTAAAGAACAATGGCTACAATGTAAAGGTTATCAATCTGCTTGAGATGGATAAGTCAGACTGTTACAATCCGTTTTCCTATATCCGTGAAGAGACGGATGTGGTAAAGCTTATTACCAACCTTATCAGTAATACGACACCGAAAGGGGCAACCCCTTCCGACCCGTTCTGGGAGAAAGCGGAAGGATTGTTTCTACAGGCAATCTTCTATTATGTGTGGCTGGAAGAAAAGCCGAGCCGGAGAAACTTTGAAACGGTATTAAAGCTGCTTGGAGAAGCAGAAGTGACGGAGCAGGGAAAGCCTTCAAGGCTGGATGTTCGTATGAAGTTTCTGGAAGAAAACTCACCGCTTGGAGCAAATCACCCGGCGGTAAAGCAGTACAACAAGTGTATGCGTGGTGCAGGCGATACAGTCCGTTCCATTATTATCAGTGCCAACTCAAGACTTGCATTTCTTGAAAATAAGCAGGTATTAAGGCTTTTATCCAAGGATGAGCTAAACCTTGCTGATATCGGTATTGGTGTAAACGGGGATGGGGAGACAAAGACAGCGCTGTTCTGTGTCATACCGGATAGTGATAAGTCTTACAACTTTATCATTGGTATGTTATACACACAGATATTTCAGGAGCTGTATTATCAGGCAGATTTTAACTGCGGAGGAAGACTCCCGATTCATGTCACATTTATGCTTGATGAGTTCGCCAATGTCGCATTGCCAGATGACTACTGTTCCCTTCTATCCACCATGCGAAGCAGGGAAATCAGTTCGATTATCATTATACAGAACTTTGCACAGCTGAAGGCGCTGTTTAAGGATACCTGGGAGACGATACCGGGCAACTGCGATACCTTCATCTACCTTGGAGGCAATGAGCAGAGTACCCATAAGTATGTGTCGGAGCTTTTGGGAAAAGGCACGATTGACAAGAAGTCAAGCGGAGAGACAAAGGGCAGACAGGGAAGCTCGTCAAGGAACTACGATGTCCTTGGTCGTGAGATATTTACACCGGATGAAGTGAGAAAACTGG
>JBJEOZ010000196.1:0-20721 GCA_051880975.1 Ruminococcus sp. | reverse complement strand
ATACTACATATGAAATAAAAATATAAATTATTACAACAATGTTGCAATACACTTAACAGGTGTGTATAATCTAAAAGAAAGGGGTAGTTTTATGTATCGTGAATATTTTGACACCGTAAATATGTTTGACAAAAACGGAGATATGATTCCTTTTGGCTGGAGCAAGGAGCCTGTGTTTTTTTACAATAAGCTTAATTCCTCTGCATCTGCTTTAAGGGTTAAGGAATCTGACACATACTGCATTAGAAATTCCCATCTTCTCCTCACAGTTTCCATAGCAAACCTTGGTCTTTATGGGGTTGTAAGCGGTACAATTATCGACTTTGACAGCTTTAGAATAGGCAAAAAAGTCGTGAAAAAAATGTTCCCCTTTATTAGGTTTAAAATGCCTGAAAGCTCACTTTCAGGGGACGTTGCCTACAACGACAGCCAAATCGGAATGAAGTTTTCAAAGGCAGGTACAAAAAGGTATTTGAAGTGCGATTTCCTGAACTTTTACAACAACAAAAACCTTTACTTTAACATTGAAATTGACGAGGAAAAGGCAGAGAGTATGAATGTTGCTCTGCCCTTTGACAACAGCAAAACAAGCTACTTTACAAAGAGGTTTTTGCCACAGATGAGGGCAAAGGGAATTGTGCGTTTTGGTGGCAACGAATACAATCTTGACAAGGAATACACAACAGCATATCTTAACCGGACAAGAATTTCCGCACCAAATAAGATATATTACCACGAACTGATTGCAGAGGGACAGTTTAAAAACAGCACAATGACCATCCACTTTGGCGGGGGACTTTCCGACAATTCAGAGGGAATTGAAAACTGTCTGTTCCTTGACAAAAAGCTGATTAAGCTTGGACCGGTTAAAGCAAAAGGTCACGCAAACGACTTGCGTTCTGTTTGGAAGTTCCACGACAAGGATAACAACATCTACATTGAATTTGTGCCAAGCACCAAGGGTGGCGGTGAATTACACACCAAGAACGACAAAAAGAATATTATTTACGGTAATATTTACGGTCACATAATCGGCAATGACAACTCCGTTATGAAGATAGACGGATTTGATTCACTTCTGATAAATTCAACATTATAAAACATTATGAAATAATATGAAAGGGCTGTGGCTTCTGTTTGCCATAACCCTTTTTGTTTTGATACTCATACCGATAAATTGTAAAACAGATTGTTAAATTACATTTTTTAACAAATTTTAATGAGAATTTTAAAATTTTAGGATAACGAATTTTACATATGGCTCCTATTATTAAAGTGTACTGAGTGCTGACACGCCCATAAATGGTAAAAAAACAACAGTTAGTATTCACAGTACCTATTCCTTTAAAAAAAGGAAAAATAGAAGGAGAAGAGTTTTTATGAAAAAGAAATGGATTAAGAAGGCTTTTGCAGGTGTACTTACCGCTACAATGGTATGCTCGTCTGCTATGAGCACCTTTGCTTCAGCGGCACCTGACGGATCTACTAAGGCAGAGGATTTGTCAAAGGCTACAAGCCTTACACAGGAATGGTCAACATGGCAAAGCAAATGGAACAATTCTGTCAGCAAGGACTGGACACAGATTTCCCTTACACCGGGCAGTGACGCAACACAGCTGAATTTTGCATGGTATTCAAAGAAAACTGACGGCACAGTCAACGCACCAAGGCTAAAAATCGGTGAGGGCAGAAAAATGAAAAACTCTGTTGTATACACAGCAACTCAGACAGAGGTAAAGGGTGAAGAGGACAAAGAAGGTAATACATATCTTTCAAACAAAGTTACCGCAAAGGGTCTTAAGGAAAACACCACATATTACTATTCCTACGAAAAAGAGGACGGCACATTTACTTCCCCACAGCCTTACAATGTAAGGTCAACCGATAATTTCAGTTTTATCTATGTTGGCGACCCACAGATTGGTTCCTCCAACGGACTTAAGGGTAAGGATACACCGGAATTTTATCAGGCACAGTCAGATGCTGTAATGAGCGACTCGTTCAACTGGAACACCACCCTTAACTCTGCTATGGACAAGACCGGCAATAACGCAAGCTTTGTTGTTTCGGCTGGTGACCAGATTCAGACCACAAAGAAAAAGTCCATAGGTTCAACAACAGAAAAGAAAAACGCAAACAGCGAAATTGAATATTCAGGTTATTTGAGCCCTGATGTTCTCAAGTCACTTCCTGTCGCCACAACTGTTGGTAACCACGATGCTGACAACGAGAATTACACCTATCACTTCAATACACCTAACAACAGTCAGCTTGGCTCAAACGGCATTGTTGGCGGTGACTACTATTTTTCATACGGCGATGTTCTGTTTATGATGCTTAACACCCAGGACACAAATGTTACTGAGCATAAGCAGTTTATTGAAGAGGCAGTTTCCGCTAACCCTGAAAGCAAGTGGAGAGTTGTTTCACTTCACCAGGATATTTACGGCTCAGCAGAACATTCAAACGAGCCTGAGATTGTGAACCTGAGATATTCACTTACCCCCTATTTTGAAGAGAATGGTGTTGACATTGTTCTTACAGGTCACGACCACGCATATTCTCGTTCTAAAATTCTAAAGGGCGGTGTTGCTACAGAAATTTCCTCAGCATATACAGATGATGAATTTGATGAACAGCTTGAAAAGGATTTGGATTACAGCGGTGAGGGTACATTATTTGAAGCACCAAAGAATATTTCCGACAATACAACTGATGAGGCTGAAAAGAAATACCTTGCTTACCTTAACAGCATTATGGACGCAAATGCTGTGGAAGAAATCGTAACAGAAAATGATACGGTTATGAATCCTGACGGTATTCTCTATATGACTGCAAGCTCATCATCAGGCAGTAAGTACTATGACCTTGTGCCAAGAACTCAGACCTACATTGCTAACAGATGGCAGGAGGATGTTCCCACATATTCTGTAATTGATGTGACAGAGAACACACTTACAATCAACACCTACCGTACCGATACAGATGAAAAGATTGATTCATCCTTCACAATAGTAAAGGGTGACGCTGATAAGGCAGAGCTTAAGGAAGCTGTGGCTGATGCCAATACCGTAATTAAAACTAACTATACAACAAGCTCATACAGTGTATTTGAACAGGCAGTAAACGGTGCAAAGGCAGTCATTGCCAATGCAAAGGCACCAAAGTCAGAGATTGCAAATGCCCTTAAAGGACTAGTTACTGCAAAGGCTGGTCTTGTTGAAAAAACAAATGTAAACAAGCTTACAGTTTCAAGCATCAAAACACAGACATACAGCGGTAAGTATATAAAGCCTACTGTTACAGTTAAGAATGGTTCCAAAGTTCTTAAAAATGGTACAGACTACACAGTAAGCTATTCAGGCAACAGAAATATCGGTACTGCAACAGTTATTGTTACAGGTACAGGTGATTACACAGGTGTTAAAAAAGCAACCTTTACCATTGCCCCGGCAAAAACAGCTGTAACGGTAAAGAGCAAAAAAGCTAAAACAGCTAATGTGACAGTAACCAAGGTTGCAGGCTCAGTGACAGGATACCAAATTGTGTACGCAAGCAACAGTAGCTTTAAGAATGCAGTAACAAAGAATGTCAAGACATTAAATTATACTGTAACAAAGCTAAAATCAAAAAGCACCTTGTATGTAAAGGTAAGAGCTTACAAGACAGTTTTGGGCAAAAATATTTACGGTTCTTACAGTGCAACTGCAAAAACCAAAATAAAGTAAAATGAAAATAAAAAATAATATTATCAAGTATGGATGTACGGCTTTTGCCGTCATCCTTCTTGTTGTTATGGCGATAATTTTTAACGTTACCAACAAAACAGCCCTGCTAAACAATGAGGACAGAAATTTTGAAAAGGCTGAGGTTGTTGAGGTAATAAAGGATAACATAACCGAAAACGGAAACATAGTAGGCAATCAAACCGTCCTGCTTAAAATATTGACAGGTGATTTTGAAGGACAACAGGTTCAGGCAGAAAGCTCCTCCGGCTACCTTTACGGCACTCACTGCGAAAAGGGTTCAAAGGTAATTGCAATAGTCAGCGAGTCAAGGGGAGAAATTACTGCCTCTGTTTACAGCAGTAACCGCTCCCCTATAATATGGCTAATGGTAGCGGTATTTATCACCATTGTAATTATAGTAGGAGGCAAAAAAGGTGCGTCCTCAATCCTTGCATTGCTGTTTACAATGGCTTGTATATTCTTTGTATTTCTCCCTATGATTTACAGGGGGATTTCTCCTGTACTTTCGGCGATAATTGTCATAGCCGTTACCACATTTGTCACAATGTGCTTTATCGGCGGTATTTCAAAAAAGACTGTTTCGGCTATGGTGGGTACCATATTCGGTGTAATAATGGCTGGAGTTTTTGCCCTTGTTTTCGGAAGCGTTACATCAATAAGCGGATACAATGTAAGCGATATAGAAAATCTTGTATATGTAGGAGAAATGACTGATATTCAAATCGGCGAACTGCTTTTTGCAGGTATTCTCATAGCGTCTTTGGGAGCGGTTATGGATGTAGGTATGTCTGTGTCCTCAACCATCTGTGAAATCAAGGACAAAAATCCTTCTCTTAATATGAGGGAACTTTTTATTTCGGGTATGAATGTAGGCAGAGATATGATGGGTACTATGACAAACACCCTGATACTCGCATTTACAGGCGGTTCAATTAACACTCTGGTATTCATCTATGCTTACGACTATCAGTATTTACAGATTATGAATATGTACTCGGTGGGAATTGAAATAATGCAGGGACTTTCTGCAAGTCTTGGAGTTATCCTTGCTGTGCCTTTCACATCCCTTGTGACAGCTATGCTCCTTTCTCGAAAAGACAGGAAAAATTAACAAAAAACCATTTATAGGTATATTATTCTAACAAAAAATATTCAGTAATTTCAAAGGGCTACGGAGTTTTCACCGTAGCCCTTTTGTTAAATTTAATATTAACAAGCTAAATTATGTCTGTCAGTTGTTATGTTACTTTTCTTCGTCCTTGTGACCGTCCCTTTTGCAGGAACAATTTTTTCCCTCATCACCCATCTCGCAAACTGTCGGTGGGAAAAATTCGTTTGTTGGGAATTCAAGACGGCTGAACATTTCGCAAGGATTATCTGAGGTTGTAACGCACTCTTTTTCAGGGATACAGAAGTCATATGCAGGGATAAGCATCTGAACACTTCTTTCGATTTGCACTATTGTGAAAATACCGATTGTAACATAAACAGCCATTGAACCGTTTTGCAGGAAATCTCCTCCGAAACGACGGCAAATACCCTCGGGTATTCTGCAGGGGAAAGCAGACGGACACTTTGATTCGCAAACCTTTGCCGACAAGGCTATTGGCGTTGCAACCTGAACAGTAGCCTTTGGAAGATTTTGGGATGGCTGGAGCTGACGACAGTCACATTCGTCATATCCGTATTCGCTGGTAAAGGTTTTTACACTTCCCTCGCTACCGTACAAAATAACCTTTTTATTGTGAATAGCCAAACCGTTTACCGTTACAGGACAACTACCCGGTGACATAAACGCCTCAACAGCCACATCAAAGAAGAAGGTCATATCAACAGAATAAAAACCTCTGTGGAAAGGTACCTGCTCCAAGGTTGAATAAACTGTGATTACCTCTGCATTTTTAATTCTGACGGACACAGCACCGTCAATCACCGATTGGCTCTGCTCGGTAAAATAAACCCTTAAATCTCTAAGGCAGTCTTTATCTCCGCAGCTGTCGTAAATTCGTTGTGCGTCTATGCATATTGACTCCTTGGGATTGCAACCGGAATTATGTTCACCGAAAGGACTTTCTGCCATAAGTAAAACCTCCATTGATATTGTGAAACTTTTGTTTCCGTCATTGACGGTGTAACACTATATCATATGGAGGCTTATTTTAAATGTGATTAAAATGTGATTAGATTTTTTCCATTTTGCAGAAGTTTGACATCAAAACTTTTGTACCTGCTGACTCAAAGGCTATTTGTAACATTTGGTCACTGCCCATCTTTTCTGCTTTAAGGATTGTTCCCTTGCCAAACACCTTGTGTAAAACTGTATCTCCAACAGAATATACTGTTGTGGTTTTAGAGGTTTTTGGTGTAACCTTGGCAAAGCTCTTAATGTTTTTTTGGGGGTTGCCGTACTTCAGGAAGTCCTCGCTTATGCCCTGCTTTTCCTCTCTGCCTGTACGCTCCAAAAGCTCCTGTGGGATTTCGTCCACAAATCTTGAGGGTCTGTTGTGCTGGGTTGAGCCAAAAAGCATTCTGTCACGAGCCCTCACAAGGTACAGCTTTTCCTTTGCCCTTGTAATTCCAACATATGCAAGACGGCGTTCTTCGTCCATTTCGCCGGGGTTCATAAGGGTCATATTTGATGGGAAAATTCCCTCCTCCATACCGGAGATGAACACAACAGGGAACTCAAGACCCTTTGCACTGTGTAGTGTCATCATAACAACAGAATCGGCGTCGGAATCATAATTGTCAATATCTGTTTGAAGTGAAATTTCTTCAAGGAATGTGGTGAGGTCAGCCTCCTCCCCATACTCCTGCTCAAAGTTAATAATGTTTGAACGAAGCTCCTCAATATTTTCAATTCGTTCGTCCGGCTTATCGTTTTCGGTGCGGATATATCTTTCGTAGTCTGTATGCTCCAAAACCAGGTTGTACAGTTCTGCAAGGCTGTACATATTGCTGTTGTCAGCCTCAATAAGACCGTCAATTAAGGAAACAAATTCCTTTAACTTTTTTGCACTTCTTGACAAGTCGGGATAATCCTCTGCATTTTTTATAACTGTGTAAAGGCTTTCTCCCAAACCGGCACCTATGTTAAGTGCCTTTTCAACTGTTGTTGCACCTATTGCCCTCTTTGGCTTGTTGATAATTCTCCTCATACGAACATCGTCGTGAGGGTTGCTGATGATGTGGAGGTATGCAACCATATCACGGATTTCTTCTCTGTCATAAAAGCGGTGACCGCCAATAATCCTGTGGGGTATTCCCGACCTTGAAAGTGCCTGTTCAACTGCGTTTGACTGGGCATTCATACGGTAAAGCACTGCAAAGTCGGAGAACTTTTTACCATCCCTTACACCGTCCATAATCTTGTCGGCAATAAACATTGCCTCGTCCCTTTCGTCACGGGCGGTGTGCATTGTAACCTTTTCTCCCTTTTGGTTTTGTGTCCACAAGGTTTTACCCTTTCGGGCGGAATTGTTCTTGATTACTCCGTTGGCGGCATCAAGAATGTTTTGTGTACTTCTGTAATTCTGCTCAAGTCGGATAACCTTTGCACCGGGGAAGTTATTCTCAAATGACAAAATATTCTCTATTGTTGCACCACGGAATTTGTAAATACTTTGGTCGTCGTCACCTACAACACAGATGTTGCCTGACTTTTCTGCAAGCATACGTACAAACTCGTACTGCACCTTGTTGGTGTCCTGATACTCGTCAACCATTATGTAGTGGAACAAATTTTGATAGTATTCCAAGATGTCAGGGCATTTTTGAAACAGAAAAACAGTATTTAAAAGCAAATCGTCAAAGTCCATTGCGTCCGAGGATTTTAGCCTTGCAGAATACTGCTCATACACCTTTGCAATGGAAACAAGTCTGTGGTCGTAGCCTGCTTTTTCCTTCATCATTTCAGGTGTTTCCATCTTATCCTTTGCGTGGCTGATATCAGATAAAACAGACTTTACAGGGAGAAACTTTTCGTCAATATTCAGCTGTTTCAAAATTTCCTTTACAAGTCTTTTTTGGTCGTCGGAATCGTAAACGGTAAAGTGGTTTGAGTAGCCTATTCTGTCACCGTAACGGCGGAGAATTCTGGAACAGGTGCTGTGAAAGGTTGCCGCCCAAATATCGTTGCCCTCCTCAGGAACAGCAGAGCATATTCTTTCCTTAAGCTCTGCCGCCGCCTTATTTGTAAAGGTGATGGCAAGTATCTGCCAAGGTCTGCAAAGTCCCATACGCAAAATGTAGCTTATACGGTTGACAAGAACTGTGGTTTTTCCACTGCCTGCCCCTGCAAGAATCAGAACAGGTCCTTCTGTTTGAAAGACTGCCTGTTGTTGCATATCGTTCATATGTGAATATTCCTTTTGTAATTCTTGTGTACTCATAAAAATCCTTAAAATCCTTATCTTTTTTCTTCTTTAGAAATTTATACTTAACCATATTATTATATCACAAAATACAAAAAGTCACAATACGGAATACTTGGAATATGGTAATTAATTTTTCAAATTACTGTGCGTCAACAAAAGACAAAACCCGAGCAATCCAAATGAATTACTCGGGAAAATTCAATCTAAAACAATCGCTTATTCAAAGTATCCTTGAATAATATTTTCGATTTTTTCGTAGTCCTCAGCAATAACAAGCATTGAATAAAGACCGTTATCCTGAACCTTACACTTCTCTATTGTGGAAACCTGATCCTTGTTGTAGGACTGTGCATTGCTGAGTTTATCGTTAAGATAAGTGTTAAGCTTGCTGTTAATGTCGCCCACAGCCTCCTCGTCAACAGCCTTTGTAACAATTACTGTTGTTGGAAATTCGCTGTCCTCACTAACCTCTGCAATAAAGTCAGAAACAGACTCAGGGTCAATGTCGAACTGCTTTTGCAAATCAGTTGTATTTGTGATGGTTTTCATAGAAGAAAGTCCACCGTTATCGTTAACATCTGCAAGAACCTTTGAAAGCTCTACATCAGCATTCGAATTACCTGAACCACAGCCTGCAAAAGCAAGCAGTACAAAAATCATAGAAAATGCAACAGCTAAAACCTTTTTCATAAAACTACTCCTTAAATTTAAAATTCTATTAAATTATACTTATCCCTATAATAAAAGTCAATTACAAAACAAATACAATTTGTTTACATAATAAGCTTTAGAATGACAGAAACTGCTTTTTTCATAATTGTCTAATGATTAATTTGTGCAAAACTGTTTTAATAATGTAGAAGATAAAGTAATATTTTTTAAAGTTTTTTAAAAAAAGCCTTGACTTTTTTGCTGTATAGTATATAATATATATCGTTGCTGATGCGGAATTGTGTAAGGGTAGCACAGCAGACTCTGACTCTGTTTGTATGGGTTCGAATCCTATTTCCGCAGCCATAAACTCCTTCAAACTTGGTTTGAAGGAGTTTTCACTTTTTAATTGTTTAGACGAACACAAAGAAAAAATCAAATTATTGGTTGACATTCAAAAACACCTGTGCTATAATAACACTTGCGTGAGAGATGCGGATGTAGTTTAGTGGTAGAACTTCAGCCTTCCAAGCTGATCGTGTGGGTTCGATTCCCATCATCCGCTCCAGTAAGACACCCTATTGGGTGTCTTTTTTCTTTATATAGGCTTATACATTGAGTTATTTACATCTTATGGCTAAATTTTAAAATTGATTTTATATAAAAAAATATACAAAAGACAACGCAAAAGACAACGCAAAAGACAACGCAAAAATTCCTATTGCAATTTTTATTTTATACAATTATTTTCTTAGGAAATCTTTTTACTACTTTTCTCCTTGATTTAACTTGACTTTATTAATCGTATATGACAAAATAAAATTGATAGAGGTAATTAGTTATACAAAAATCGGAAGTGAAAGTATTGAAGATAGAAGAATTACGCAAACTATGTAATGATGAAACCATCCAAATGACTTCACATGTTATTCAAAGATGTCGAGAACGAAGAATTAAATATGAAGACATAAAATATTGTATTATGAATGGAGAAATAATTGAAAATTATCCAAATGATTATCCTTTTCCATCTGCTTTAGTGTTAGGGTTTTTAGTAAATTCCAAACCTCTTCATATAGTGGTTGGTCTTACCGATGATAGTATTTGGATAATTACAGCCTATTACCCTGATTTATCAAAATGGAAAAAAGACTTTAAAACCAGAAAGGAGCAATAATTATGACTTGCTTTTATTGTAAAGGTGATATGACAAATTCTACTACAACATATATGACTGACTTGGGAAAATGTATAGTTATAGTAAAGAATGTACCTTGTCAAAAATGCACCCAATGCGGTGAGATTGTTTATAGCGGTGCCGTAATTAAAAAACTTGAAGAAATAATTGATCATTTAGAAAATGCTCTTACTGAGATAGCAATAGTGAATTATCCGGATAATGTAGCATAATAACAGGGTTTAACTATGGAAAAAGAAAGATATTTTGAACTTCTTGCAGAAAAATACCCAACACAGCAGGCTGTTTGTCGTGAGATAATTAATCTTAACGCAATTCTTAATCTGCCTAAGGGTACGGAACATTTTATCAGCGACATACACGGTGAATATGAGGCTTTTTGCCATATCTTAAACAACTGCTCCGGTGTTATTGCCGAAAAGGCAGAGCTTGTATTTAAGGATACTCTAAGCCAAGATGAACGCAGAGAGCTTTGCACCTTGATTTATTATCCAAAGGAAAAACTGTCACTGATTAAAAGCGAAAACAAAAACAGTGAGGGCTGGTACAGAACTACACTAAACCAGCTAATTGCTTTGTCAAGGGTACTTGCGTCTAAATACACCCGTTCAAAGGTTAGAAAGGCACTTCCTCAGGAATTCAGCTACATTATTGATGAGCTTATTCACATTCAGGAGGATGAGGACAACAACCAAATTGTTTATCACGAAAAAATCCTTGATACTATTATACAAATCAACAGTGCTGATGACTTTATCATTGCCCTATCTTCCCTTATAAAGCGTTTGGCAGTTGACCATTTACATATTGTTGGTGATATTTTCGACAGAGGTGCCTGTGCTGACAAAATCCTTGATATGCTGATGAATTATCACTCCTTGGATATTGAATGGGGCAACCATGATATTCTTTGGATGGGTGCCTGTGCAGGTAACAAAGCCTGTATTGCTACTGTGCTGTACAACAACATCAAGTGTGGCAACACAGAAATTTTGGAGAACAGCTACGGAATCAGCCTTAGAAATCTGTTTTTGTTTGCCAAAAGTGTGTACGGCAATGATATTCAAAAGTCGGTTATGAGGGCAATCTCTGTAATTCTCTTTAAGCTTGAGGGACAGATAATTATGAGCCATCCCGAGTATGAAATGGAGGACAGGCTCTTACTTCACAAAATTGACCTTGAAAAGGGTACAATCCAAAATGACAGGGGTATTTACAAGCTTAACGACAACTTCTTCCCTACCCTTGATATGGATAATCCATACAAGCTCAGCCATGAAGAAAAGGAGATTATGGATGAATTTTACCACGCCTTTATCAACAGTCACAGGCTGAACAAGCACATTAAATTTTTGTACGACAAGGGCAGTATGTACCTTGTACATAACGATAACCTACTTTATCACGGTTGTATTCCAATGGATGATGACGGAAACTTTGAGGGTGTGGAGATTGGCGGAAATATCTACAAGGGTAAGAAATATCTTGACTATGCCGACAGAGTAGCAAGGCGAGCTTATTCACACAAAAGAACTCAAGATGATTTGGACTTTATGTGGTATCTTTGGTGCGGAAAAAAATCACCTCTTTCAGGTAGAAATGTGAGGACATTTGAAAGGGCATTTATTGACGATAAATCCGCTTGGAAAGAAGAAGTTAACCCATACTACAAGCACTATCACAGTGAAAAAACCTGTTGTATGATATTAAGGGAATTTGAACTATACTCGGATATTGCCCACATCATAAACGGTCACACTCCTGTTAAAACTGTTGAGGGTGAATCCCCAATCAGGGCAAACGGTAAACTGATTGTAATTGACGGAGGCTTTTGCAATCATTATCACAAAACAACAGGAATTGCAGGATACACCTTGATTTTCAACTCCCACGGATTGAGGATAAAGTCACATCACCCATTTGAAAGTATTTTCAAGGCGGTTATAGAAAACAAGGATATTGACTCCGACTCAAACCTTGTGGAAACAGAACGAAAAAGGGTCAGGGTTAAGAACACAGACATAGGCAGAGGAATTGAGAGGAAAATTGAGGAGCTTATGGAACTCCTTGAAATCTACCGCAGAGAAAAGTATTGATAATATTTTAAGTAATACTTTAAATGATAAAAAGGCAGATGACCGAAAAGTCATTTGCCTTTTGCTATTGCTGTTTATTATGTTTTATACATTTCTGCTTTATAGTTTAGTGCAAGTTTTTCCTTACCGTCAGTTGGGTAAACCTCAGCATAATTTGTTACTCCGTCACCCTTGTTTGGGTAATATCCCGAATACACCTGATCTGCTATAAAGCCAAGAGAAAGAACAACGCAAAGGGGAATTAACACCTTTAGGGACAGCTTTTTAATCACATTATCAAGGAGAGGTGCAACAAAATACACAACCGCCATACCGCCAAGTCCGAAGATTAACAGTCCTTCGGCACATACCTTGCCGTCAATGTTAAGGAAATATCCTGTGTAGTCCCACCATTTTTCACCGTGTTTCATTTCAAGAAAAACTGCTGTGTAGTACTCAACAATGCCACACAGTGTGAAAGCTGAAAAGAACTCTATAACAGGGTATTTGCGAAGCTTGTTAAGGAGTACAAGTATCATAACTCCGCCGGAGCCGTAAATAGGTAACCAAGGACCGTGGAGAACGCCTCTGTTTACAAATTCTCCGTCCTCAACAAGGTGGAAGCAAACCTCCCAAACCCATCCTATAAAGGAGAAAATAAAGAACATCAAAATTATTGAGGTAATGGAATAGTGTCGCAGATAGTGTAGCTGTTCCACCCTCTTTTTACCCTCTTTTCCGCATAACGGATAAAGTCGTGACGGATACATACTGCCGTCAAGGGCATATCGGTAATCCTTGATTTTAATTTGTCTTTCAAGTTTTTGGGAATACAGTTTTTCGGAATCATCATATGCAGGCACAACTCCAAAGAAATCTGCAATAAATGTAAGAAACTTATTTTTCTTTTTTACCTCTATTTCAGGTTGATTAATAAGTTCAATAATATCGCCGTAAGCCTTATCTATCTTTTCCTTAGGAGCTTTCTCATAAAGATATTTGTCATTTAGAAGTGCTATGTTTTCGATTTCTTTTTCCTTTGCCTCTTCCCTGATTCTTGCATAAAATTCGCAATATACAGACTCCTTGTAAGGATTGACATAGAATACATTTAAAATTCCAAGTGTAAGCACACCCAAAACATCCCATCCTATAAAGGAAAGCTGGAGCAAAAATCGTTCCCACTTGTGACCTTTCATCATCTTTCGTGAAAGTGTTATTGCTTCGTTTGGAGAAATGTCGGGATTTTCAGCAACTATATATGGAACAAGAATGTAGGAAAAGCTCTTGATAATGCCCCCTACAATGGTAAACATCCACAAAATGGTATATACATCAAGCAAAAGCAGAGTTAACGAGGCTTTCAGCATCCTTTTTACCTTGTATAAAAAGACAAATCTTTGGAAAGGCACACGCTCATAGACCCTACATTCAAGAAAAATTCTTCTGTATATTGAACGGATTGTGTTGAAGAACACCATCCAAATAAAAAACACCAAAAGCAAGCCTAAAAAGATTAGGGCAATCGCCAAAAAATTGTTCGCCTTGGCAATGGAAAAGGCGGCGGCAATTACTGTAAGTGTTATTGAGCCGGAGGAAAACATATTCGCCAAATGTGCAAGAACACCCTGAGAACGACCAATCTCCAGCTTACCTATCCTTGTGGCTTCGTGAGTTTCTTCACTTATTAAGCTGTCCAACAGCTTGCTGTTATTAAGAGAAAGAGCTGTAATATTTCCTCCAACGGAATCCTCATCGGTAACTCCTATGGCGATATTTAGCACATCCACAGAGGAAACATATTCAATGCCTATTACAGCCACAAACAACAGTACAACAACACAAAGAATGTAGTGCTTTGCAAAATTTGCCCTACCTGCCCTTTTTAAGTCCTTATGCTTCAACGCAACACCTCCTCATTATATCTCAGTATAGTTTATCATAATATGCAGTATATTGCAATTATTTGTTGTATCTTGGGGTAAATTAATATGCAAATTAATAAAATTATACATAATTATATTGCAATTTTGTTTTATCCGTTAATTGTAGAAAAAGACTACAAATGATATACTTATTTTATGTATAGCCCAGAAAGGTGTGAAGTGTTTGTTTGCAATTTTGCTTTTTCCTGTATATATTCTTTTGAATATTTATATTGTTCACAGAATTATCAACGCACTTAAAAGATGCCACGATATTTTTTATAAAAGATGGATGAAAATTATCATTTGCATAATTTACGGAATTTTTGCTTTATCCCCCATTATCGGTTTCGTAATGCCCTACGGAACACAACTTAAGCGAATTTCCCAAAGAATTGCAAACTACTGGTTTGCCCTGCTGATTTACGCTTTTTTTGTTGTGGTAATAGGACATCTCCTTTCTTTGTTGTTGAGAAGAGTACTAAAGGTTATGCCCATGGACTTTTTCAAAAGGAGAAAAACCACAGCCACAGGTGCAATAATCTCCCTTGTACTAATAGCCACAGTCAGTATATACGGTATGTACAACGCCCGTGACATAAAACTCAATAACTACTCTGTCACCATTGACAAATCTGTCAGCAATATAAAAAAAATGAAGGTAGTACTGATTGCCGATTTGCATATGGGATACAGCATTGGACTGGATCACATTCAAAAGACGGTAGACATTATTAACGCACAAAACCCTGACCTTGTTTGCATTGCCGGCGATATTTATGACAATGACTACAACGCCATAGAAGAACCGGACAAGATGGCAAAAATTTTTGCCTCCATCAAAAGCACCTACGGCACATATGCCTGTTGGGGTAACCACGATGTAAATGAAAGAATATTAAGCGGTTTTACCTTTGACTTCGGGGGTAAAAAACAGCACGACACAAGGATGTATGACTTCTTTAAAAAGGCAAAAATCAACTTACTTTCTGACGAAGTGACGCTGATTGACAACAAATTTTATGTTGCCGGCAGAGTTGACCGTGATAAGCCTGCAACAGAAAATAACGCGGCTAAAACCCCTGAGGAACTCCTTGAGGGACTTGACAAAACAAAGCCGATTATCACCCTGTATCACGAGCCTGACCAGCTTAGTGAACTGGCAAATGCCGGAACAGACCTGCTTTTGTGCGGTCACACCCACGACGGTCAGATTTTCCCGGGTAATCTTATTACCAAGCTATCCTGGGAGAATTCTTGCGGATACCTTAAAAAAGGAAATATGCACAACATAGTTACATCGGGCGTAGGAGTTTACGGGCCGTACATCAGAGTCGGAACTCACGCAGAGGTAGTCAGCATTGATGTGAATTTTAAATAATTTTATTTCTTTGAATTTTGACAGGCGGATTTTTCGCCTGTTTTTTTCTATAAAAGTATAATTGATATTAATTACTCCTAAAACCACAACCCTGTCATTCCTATCTTGTCGAGGAATCCCCTTCCTCTACCACTCATTTTGTTAGAGAACCTGTACTTTCATATAACCTGATAGTTTCGATTTAGGCACTACTGCTATCCTTTCAGATTCCTCGGTCGCTTTGCTCCCTCGGAATGACAAAGGGTGGCTCGGAATAACAGAGGATGGGTTCGGAAAGATAGGATTAGGTGGTTTTATTACTTTAGGACTTCAAGTGCAACAAAAATCCCCTGCCTTTTGGCAGGGGATAAATTTTTAGGCTTATTATTTAAGCAATAAATATAGCTTGTGATGATTTTTAGAAATCACCTGAATTATGCACCGGGAGCCGGGAATGGATTACTTGTGTAGAACTTTAGGAAGTCGCCTTTATCAACAACTGCGCTGTCGTTGATTACAGCCCACAGCTCACTTTCTGAGTGACCTGTGTAGTCCTTGGTCTGAGTTGAACCGTTGTTGCTGATGATAACACCGTATGTAAGTCCGTTTGGAATCTTAAATGTAGCTGTGTACCAATCATCAGAATCCTTTGTCATAGCCTGACCGGGCCATGCAGCATAAATATTACCTGCGTCATGCCATGCCCACAGTGTTGGTTTCCATGTAAGTGAACCGTTGTGCATAACGTGAAGTGTAACATCGTAGTTATCGTCATCATAGTAGAAGAGGAGAAGTCCGTTTTCAAATGTATGTGTAATAGTTACACTTGATTCTACTCCTGAAATATTGTTGGAGTTGTACTTGTAACCAACAATGGAGATTGGCTCATAGGTATCTGTCTTACCTGCAACAACCTTGTAGGTCTTGTCAGGAGCGATAACCTTCTTTGTTTCCATGCTGAGGTATCTTACTGTCAGCTTATTCAAAGTACCAACATCATCCTTGTTGATGTACTTCTGAACCATAGTTACATCCTTAACATCAATATTTCCGTCCATATTAAAGTCGGCGATTTCCTTTTCATCTTCAGTAAATTCAATAGCCTTGTTTATATACTTCTGAACCTTAGTTGCGTCCTTAACAGTCAATTCTGTTCTGCCTGTGAGAGTATTCTTAAGTGAAGCAGGAACATACTTGCTGTACTTGTATGTAACAGTCTTGTCTGTCTGACCGAATGTACCCTTTTCATCGCCGTCAGTACCTTCAAGAACATACTCAAGGTCGTATGCAGCGTTTGGAGCAACCTTGTACTTGTCGCCTGCCTTACCGTAAAGTACACGCTTTGACATTACTTCACCGGTTTCAATATTTTTGCTGATAACTTTAACCTTTGAAGAATTTGAAGAAATCTTACAAGCATCAAATGTGCTCTTCTCAACAAGTACCATTGCAGATGATGCAGGAACAGTGATTTTCTTGCCCTTTACAACATCAATAGCAGAAAGACCTGCCTCCTCTGTGTTAGCAACAACAACCCACTCTGTGGTGTCCTTTACACGAGAGTCAAAGCTGAGGTCAATATCGGCAGAGGCTGTTGTAGTGCTGTTCATAAGCACAGCAACCTTGTCCCATTCGCCCTCTACTGTGTTTGAAATTGTAAATGCTACTGCCTTTTCATCAAGTGTTAAAGCATTGCTAATCTTGTACTGATTCTTAGAAACTTCTATATCATCAGTTGTGAATGGTGAGAAAGCCTTACGGATGTCCATCATACCTCTGTAATATGATACAAGGTCAGCATTCTTAACAATTTCTTCCCAGTCAATCATATTGAGAGTTGCAGCAGATTTGTAGGAGTTTTCGTCACCGTCTTTTGAACGAGCCATTTCTTCACCGGCAAGCATAAAGTGCATACCCTGTGAAGTAGCAGCTATTGTTTCTGCAAATTTATTAAGCTGAATCAGGTAGTCATCCCTCTGTCTGAAGGCTACATTATTGCCGTTTACAGACATACCGAACTTATCGTAAAGTGTGTTGTTATCGTGGCAGGACATATAGTTTACGCACTGTCCGGGGTTAACAGCCTTCCAGTTACAGGAACCGCCAATGCTGTTGGCTCTGAAACCGTACTTAACACCCTTACAGTTACCTACAATGTTGCCCTGAACAAAGCCCTTTGATGTAGCGGCAGCATAGCTACCCTTCATACTATCTCTGAACTGGTCGTTAAACATAGCAATTCTTGGGTCGATAAGCTTTGTGGAGGTCTGGTTACACATTACAACTGTTTCGCCGTCGCAGTCAACGATGTCGTGAGTTGATGACATACTCCAGCCTTCACCGTACATAATCATACCGCTGTCGATTGTGTCAAGGCTCTGGCGAATAGCGTTCATTGTTGCGTTGTCGTGAAGACCCATAAGGTCGAAACGGAAACCGTCAACATGGTATTCCTCTGCCCAGTACTTTGTGGACTGAACCATAAAGTTACGGAACATAGCTCTCTCGGAAGCTGTGTCGTTACCACAGCCTGAACCGCTTGAGAATGCGCCACTGGCAGTTTTTCTGTAATAATAATCAGGAACGCAAGCCTGGAAGGATGTGCCGGTGTTGTATGTATGGTTGTAAACAACGTCCATAATTACACCGATGCCTGCCTTATGAAGTGCCTGAATCATCTGTTTACATTCTTTGATTCTGACATTACCGTCATATGGGTTAGTGGAATATGAACCCTCGGGAACATTGTAGTTCATTGGGTCATAACCCCAGTTAAACTGGCTGTCGGAACCGGTTTCGTCAACTGAACCGAAGTCATAGAATGGGTTAATCTGAACATATGTAACGCCTAACTCCTTGAGGTAGTCGATACATGTTGAAACATCACCCTCACCGTTAAGTGTTGTACCTGTTTCTGTGAAAGCGAGGAACTTACCACGGTTGTCTTTAGAAACACCTGAGTTTTCAGCGTAAGAAAAGTCTTTTACATGGATTTCCCAAATTGATGCGTCAGACTGGTCCTCTGTGATAACGTGCTTATCATTTTCCCAGCCCTCAGGGTCAGTAGAGTCAAGGTCACAAA
Source organism: Ruminococcus sp. (assembly GCA_051880975.1). GTDB lineage: Bacteria > Bacillota > Clostridia > Oscillospirales > Acutalibacteraceae > Ruminococcoides. Next base: position 2,305 of record JBJEOZ010000196.1, on the reverse strand, counting down.
CCATTGAACGCTGTCCGTTAGCGCCTGTTGCAACAGAATATACATCCACAGTTTCCTTGGTGGTAACTGTATCGGTAGCAATACTCTTTGCAGTTATGGAGTAGGTGTAGTAAACGTTCTTCTGGTCACCCTCAAGAATTGTTGACCAAACGCCTGTTGTTTCGTCATAGGTCATCTCGGACTTACATAAAAGCTGAGCACCCGGTTCTTCGTCTGTGCCTGTTGCATAAATGTTAAGTACACATTTTGTTGCTGTTGGCGCCCACACCTTAAAGGTTGTCTGCTCCGGTGTGTAGGTTGCACCAAGGTCGGTTTGGTCGTAGCGATATTTGCTGTCAATTTCGTGAGCTGCAGTTTCATACTTGGTAGCAACTGCTGCAGATGAAGAAATTGTTGCAAAGGGAATGATGGTTGCAACCATCATAATCGCAAGAACAACGGAAATAATTCTTCTAAGTTTCATAAATGCCTCCTTGTTTTAATTCTTAAAAAGAATATTATTTCTGAATTTCAATGCCCTCTCTCCTCTTTTTTACAATAGTTGAGCGAGCCTTTAGATAAATACCTGCACCGGCAAGTATTGCTCCCAATGCAAGAATTATTGAAACAACAACCATTTTGGTGGTGTTGTCATCTAACAAATAATTATAAATTACGGTTTGCTGGGTCTTGGCATATTCACCCTTGGCGTTCTTTGGAGCTGAAACTAATGTAAGGTTATCGTACTCCTTTTCCTTAGTGCTGTAAGCATCTCCAAAATTGCCCTCAAGGAGTTCTATGTCCATAATATTGCCGTCAGAATCCATATAAATAACATTGACCTGACATTTTTTTGTCTTTGCCTTGGTGTATTTGTAGGTTACCACCTTATCTCCCTCGGCAAAAAGTCCTGCTCCGTTTTCGGGAAGTGCATCGGTGTCAAGGGTGTAGCCCTTGACTGAGGGAATTTCCTCGGTAAAGTACTGCTGACCGGAATGGTTTGTAAGCACCTTGCTTGGTGCAATTTCCTTTTCACTTTGGGAGTCCACATACCTGATTGTAACTGAGCTTACAGTACCCTTATATGCCTCAACAATAAATGATGCGTGCTTATTTTCTTCATCATAGGTACCTGTGGTGTCCTCTTTTTCAAGAACCTTATACTTTTTAAGCACTTCATTTCCGGGAGTTATGCTGTACTTTTCGCCGATTTTGCCCTCAACGATTTCGGTCATAACCTTTTCCCCGGACTCGCTGTCTATATAGTCAACAACAACTGCACCATTTGTGCTTTTGCAGGATTTCTCATAGCTCTCCTTATCCACAAGGATAACAGCCGAGCTTGGCTTTGCGTCAACACTTCCGCTGACCTCTCCTAAATTTCTAAGTCCTGCTGTTTCGTCATTTGCTATCATTACCCACTTTTCAGGGAGACTTTTGCCCTCAATCTTTACGGTTGTGGTTTTATCTGCATTTCCGTTAAGGACAACTACTGCATTTTTAAAGCTGTCACCCTCAAGTCCTTTTAATGAAAATGCAACCACACCGTCCTCTGTATCAAGATAATTAATGCTTTGGGCTGTGTTTGAACTTGGGTCACGGAATGCTTTAAACTTATTGCGAATGTCAATCATACCCTTGTAGTACTGTACAACATCGCTGTATTCGTCAACTGAACTCCAGTCAATCATATTTATCTTAACATCGGATTTATAGCTGTTTTCGTCCCCGTCCTTACTTCGGCAAAATTCCTCACCTGCAAGGAAGAATGTCATACCCTGGGATGAAAAGATTACTGCTGAATTAAGCTTAGTCATTTCAACAAGGTTTGCACGGCGCTTTCTGTAATCCTTACTGTCGGGGTAAACAGAGCTTACCAGCTTGTCGTACAGGGTGTAGTTATCGTGGCAACTGGAGTAGGACACAGTTTGGTTTGGAGATGTTGCCCAACCAAAGTTGCACTGTCCCTCAATGCCTGTCTTTAACTTGCCTGTGTTATTACCACTTGCCAAAAAGCCCTTTTCGGTGGCATCAAAGGTGTTGCCCTTTAGTGCGTCACGGATTGTGTCGTCAAAAGCACCGATTCTGCTGTCAAGGGAAGCCATATTGTCCTGATTTGCAAGTACTGTACCGCTGTCGCAGTTTGTACTCATATTCCAAGCTTCGCCATACATAATTATCTGTGGGTCAATGTTGTCAAGGGACGCCCTGATTTGATTCATTGTTTCACAGTCGTGAAGTCCCATAAGGTCAAAACGGAAGCCGTCAATGTGGTATTCCTTTGCCCAGTAGGTTATGGAGTCAATCATAGATTTGCGTAACATTT